>NZ_FQZD01000024.1 GCF_900141835.1 Propionispora hippei DSM 15287
GCTATTATTGCAGTGGCGAGAAAGATTCTAACGCTTATCTACAAGCTGTTGGAATCTGGCGAGTTTTATGACTCAAATATTGCCTTGCAGGCATGCTCATCGCCACCACGACATAATAGCTTATCTTAACTATATTACGTACGTCTTTATTTTTCAAATATATCCGGTCTTTTACACCTATTCTTTTTTATCTATTGGGATAGGGTTATTTGGGTTTCCCTTTTTCCTGTTTCGTTAATTTTAGTTTTCACAATAACCTTCCCCATTTATAACTTATTATCTAGAATCATGGTGTTTATATTCAACTTGTCAGAAAAATCCCCTGCACCAGCGTCCAACTTATTAATCATCGCCAGCAGGATTTAACACATTAACGCAAAACTCTATTATAAAAGCTTATCAGACTCGGCACCCTACGATAAAAACACAGGAGATATTAATGGACAAAACAATCACGCTTAAAGACATGCCAATCCTTTGCCATATCACCTATCAAAAAAACCGCAAAACGGTACAGCTTAAACTGACAAATAGCAACTCCTTAGATATAGTAGCTCCTTTAGGCTGCCAATTGGCTACCATCGAAAAAATAGTGGCGCAAAAAAGCAAATGGGTCTTATCCCGTATCGCACAATTAACCGCATTATCCGCTATTCCGGTTAACCGGCAGATCCAGGACGGCGCTGCCATCCTCTATGAGGGCGAAATTTTTCAGCTCCGGTTTCTTTACAACAATACGACTCCACCAGTTTATATTAGCGGCCAGGACTTGGTAATTGCTTTGCCGGATCAGTCAGTCTCACCAAAATACATAGCCACTCAACTAAGTAAATGGTATGGACATGCCGCCGCCCGGCAGTTGGCTCACAAAACATCTTATTGGTCCGCCAAACTTAAAGTCTGCCCCAAACGTATTTCCATCAAAGATCAAAAAACCCGCTGGGGCAGTTGTTCTTCCTCCGGCACGGTCAGTTATAACTGGCGGATTATAATGGCACCTCCCAGTGTAATGGATTACTTGGTCATTCATGAGCTATGCCATTTCCTCGAGCCTAATCATTCCCGTAAGTTCTGGTCCCTGGTGGAAAAGTTCTCGCCAACTTACCGTCAAGAAAGAAATTGGCTGAAGAAAAACGGCCCACTATTAAGCAGAATTCTCTAAGGAGCGGATTTATATTTCCGAACGCCTAAATGCCCCTAGTCTTTTCCCCGCACTATATGCGATCCACCCACCGGTAATCCCGGTGACCGCTTGCGGCCAGCTCATTACAAAAAGCAGCCCTGCGGCAACTTTCTCCGGTAAGATCAGCCACGCAGCCAGCCAGGTACATGAACCAAACATAAAAACGGCTTTAGCAAACGCGGCAACCACAATACCTATTCCGCCGTTTTTCCTCTTAATTAAAAGCAAAGACAGAGTGATATAGATTATATTTCCTAAAGCAACAGGAATAATGAAGATCGGCACAAACAACATTTGCTGAAAATAAGCGACAACAGGGGCCAGGACCGCAATCGCGAACGCAGGCCCGAAGCCTGAAAAATATGCGGCAAGTAAAAGACAGGCATTGACCAGACTGCCGATAATAAATGTGGTGGCAACCGCAGGAATGGGAATCAATAGCCGCAAAGATTGAAATAACAACGTTAAAGCCAATAATAAGGCCGCTCGGGTTAATCGGTGATTTTTCAAAATCCCGGCTCCTTTCCCTTCAGTTTTGCATAAATAATCATGGCTACACTCATCGTGCAGCCATGATTATTTATGCCATTTATGGCGCAATGGCGGCCGTTTCGGTCCATTTCCACTATCTCGCCTGAAAATCATCCATAGCAGCAATCCTAAAATAATGATATAGCCAAGAATCCCCGGTACAATATTGACATCCACCAATATGGTGATAAACGTCAAAAAAGATAAGAAATACATGCTCTTTTTTATATCCACAAACGGATAACGGGATAATATCAAATAAAGAATCAATAAAATTGCCAAATCAATGACAACAAGCATAAACGGATTTACAAACAATTCTTTGGCAATCGCTCCACCAAGGATAACTACCAGAAAATATAACCAGAGCTGCTGATTCATTTTATAACCTCCTGTGACCAGTTAATATTTTTCTTTTTTCTATATTTGTATTATAGCCTACTTATAAAAAAACATAAAATTAATTTAAAAGATTGTTTATAAAATTAATATTTTGAGCATACTTTTATTAAATACATATTAATAAAAGTAAGGAGTGTCATTATGGAATATTCATTTACCCTGTTTGAACCGCATAAAGAACGATCGTCAAAATTAATCGAGCCTAGAATTGAATTAAGGCCCAATGGCCGCATTGTTTTTAATAAACTTGCAACGGAACTGTTAAACAACAGTCCATTCTGCATGATAGGGTATGATCAGGAAACTCGTACGGTGGGCTTGCTCCCCCTAGGCGAACAAAACGTCAATTCTTTTCCTATCCGTTATGCAACCAAAGGCGCTTATGTCGGTGCAAAGAAATTTTTTAAGCATTTTGATATTTTGCCTGAGCAATTAATAGAAAACAATCCTTTCGCTTCCGGCGATTTTATAGGAATTAAACTGTAAAAAGTAGGGGTGCACATCGCGCCCCTACTTTTTATTTTACACTCAAAGCAACTTTAACACCTGTTCAATATGTCCAGCTACCTTAACTTTGCGAAACACATGAGAAATAACGCCTTGCGGGTCAATAATGAACGTTGAGCGCTCTATGCCCATAACCTTTTTGCCATACATGTTTTTTTCCTTCCACACGCCGTACTGCCCTGCAACAGCGCCATCCGGATCGCTCAATAGCAAAAAAGGCAAATTGAATTTACCGATAAACTTAGTATGAGCTGTTATAGGATCACGGCTAACACCTAAAATAATCGCCTGTTTTGCTTCAAATTGACTCTGTGCATCCCGAAACTCACAAGCTTCCTGCGTACATCCCGGCGTATTATCTTTGGGATAAAAGTACAAAACAACACTTTTTCCCAGCCATTGCCGTAAACTTACCTGCTGACCATTTGAAGCCAATAAAGAAAAGTCCGGCGCAACGCTTCCTGGGGTTAATAACTCCATCACTCTTCCCGCCTCTTCTGTCTTATTATCCGGCATCTCTTTTTTTACTTACATATTTCTCATATTTCAAACCCTTCATTTGGCTGCCAATGACCGGCTTATAGGGAAAACTATAAGGTGAAACCATCATTGCCAGGCGGTTACTGGCTTTAGTCCTGATAAAAGGAGCCGTGTTTCCAAACACGGCCAAAGCGGCAACTATTTCTTCCAGTGCCGCATTACCAGCCCGTTCACCGATACCGGCGATAGTAGTGCTAGCATATTGCACCCCTGCTTTGCAGGCGGCTACCGTATTTGCCGTTGCCAGCCCAAAATCATTATGGGCATGAAATTCTATCGGCAAGGGACAGGAAGCATTCAATTCCTTTAGTATAGAAAAAGTAGTAAAAGGTTCCAGACATCCGACTGTATCGGCAAACCGAATCCGCTTAGCTCCCCATTTTGCCGCCGTATGAGCAACTTGTAAAAAAAATTCCCGGTCAGCCCTGGAAGCATCTTCGGCTCCGACAAATACCGTACAACCAAAGCTCCTGGCAAAACGAATCATATCTTTTAATTGCAGTATAACCCAATCCCGGTTTTTTTTCAATTTGTTGTAAATATGAAAATCCGATACAGGTACTGAAATATGGACAAAAGAAAAACCGCATTGAACCGATGCTAATATATCTTCTCTTCTTGCCCTGTTCCAAGAAAACACTGTTGCTTTCAAACGAGCAGATAAAATGGCCCGCATTGCCTCTTGCTCTTCTTCTCCCATGGCCGGAGTTCCGGCCTCAATCCAGCTAATGCCGGCCTGATCCAGTGCCCGCGCAATCAGAACTTTCTCCTTTATGGAAAATGCAACGCCTGCTGCCTGCTCTCCATCTCTAAGTGTTGTGTCCACAAATTCCACTGTCTGCGTCATTAGTTTCTCACCTCTCCCTTCACTAATCTCGCGCGAGTTCCGTATCGTAGATTTTTCTGATTTGCTCTTCCCCCAAATTTCCTTTTTGCAGCACGGCAAGTTTTCGTATTTTAGGCAGCAATGCCCTGATTTCTTCGTCAGTCGCCTGAATATTCATCTGCTGGAGTTTGACTCGTAATGATACGGAACCTGAGTGTTTGCCAATAACCAGTTTTCGTATCAAGCCAACTTCCTCCGGCGAAAATGCTTCATATAAGGAAGGATCTTTCACAACACCATCGACATGCAAGCCGGATTCATGGGTAAAAATGCCAGTGCCGATAATCGCTTTATTAACCGGGACTTTAAGCCCCATGCAAGCCAGAATGTGAGCACAATTGCTTGCTAAGGACGCATCAATATGGACAGTCTTTTTTAGTAAATGCCTGCTGCCCAGAAGCACTTCTTCCATCGCAGCGTGCCCACGTTCCCCTACTCCGCCAATCGCTGTGGCAATCCTTCCAACACCGGCTCTGATTGCCGCTAAAGCATTCGCAGTAGCCATGCCATACATATTATGCCCATGAAACTCCAAAGAGCAGGGAATAACTTTTGCCATATAGGCCAAGGCCTCATAAATCTGAAAAGGATCAAGCCGGCCTTCTTTATCACCATAAATGAACGACTTTATATTGAATTTAACCAATAATTTAAGATAAAAATCTATATCAACCGCAGAAATCTGCGCCGCATTTTCAATGTGCAGAAAAATATCCAGATTAAGCCGTGTGGCGGCCTCTAATAAGGGATACAATTTTTTACTGTTGCTTTTTCGCGACACATGGGGGCAAAAAATACTAATTTTATCAAACCCCAAGTGATAGGCTTTATATAATTCATGCATATTAGGTCTTATATTGCCACGAAAAAAATAGCTTTCCATGTTGCAAGAGCGAAGCCCGCTTTTCTCCCAATCGGAAACGACAACATCAATATAACCAACCTGCAACTCTTTTATCGCTTTAAGCATCAATTGCAAGTTAGCAGATCGTATATTTCTTCTCAGCCCCTCATTAACTGTTTGGTCCATGTAAATGACAGGTTTATTCACAACTATCACTCCAATTACCGAAAATCCTGACAATTAAATTTTCACTTAATTGGATTAGAATTTCAGCCCTGGCTTATAAGCTAGTACTTTACCAACTTTGAAATAAGAAGCTGATCGCGAGGCAAAATTTTGTCAGCCGGGACGGAGGCAAAAGACATATCGCCAGTATGCCGACTGACGACAACGAAGGATGCGGAATGTTGATCGTCAGCAATTTCTAGTTTCAAGATCGGTGGGAGTACCAGGGGCAGCATCTGTTTGTAACGATGGCTACCAAAAAGCAAAAGAGACTCATGGATAATACATTATCCACAAGCCTCTTTGCTTGTTATATAAAGCATATGACTTTATAACCATACAGGCATTATACATAAATTAACAGAAAAAGACTTACAAACGTTGATGTTTATAAGCCACTTTGCTTAGTTTCCCCAAATAATTTTCAATTTAATTAGACTATAACATATATCGAAACTCTTGACAATACCCTGATAAAATTCAAAATCAGCCTCTGCTGCTAATATTTACTTTCACCTCATTGGCATTAATACGTTCCACCGCATAATTCAGCTTTTTTTCCATCAGTTCGGCTTCCAGCCAGGGGGGAATATGCTTACACTGTATACCAATAGTCTCAAACTTTCCTTTACGCAACAGCGGCAATAGTACTTGTTTGGACGTAACGCCGGCATTATTCTGCTGGACTTTTGTTAAGTTTACAAAATAATGTCCGCAGGAAGGTTCTTCAATGAAGGACTCCACACTGGGCTTAACTACCGTAATTTTTTGCGTGGCCAGCTCCCGTTCCCGCTCCCAGACTTCATCCAGGAAGCTTTCCGGTTTTCCCTCAATCTCCCACACATTAACCTGAGCCTTTTCCAATTCAAAGTAAGGAACACCCTGTACGGCTAAGGCAATAAAAGTTTTACATTGCTGCAAAAAGGCAATCAGTTCTGTCATTTTTTTTCGCAGCCCAACTAACCCTTGCCCGTAATCAAAGGAGACCGACATTTGACGGACGGGAGTCCATACTGTATTTTCTTTGGCATAAACTACTAAAATTCCCGGTTCATTAATTCCTGCCGTTACCTGCCGCTCATTGACCAGTACGGCAATTTCCTTAGCCATCAAATTCGCCTCCTTAAACTAACTTCCTTATAGCGCCAAACGCTGCACAATCGAGTCGCCCTCAATATGCTCATCCATAATTTCCTCTACATCGTCAGGCGTAACCGAACCATACCATACATTGTCAGGATAGACAACGACAATCGGTCCCTGTTCGCAGATACCAAAACAACCCGTATTGGAAATAAACACTTCACCACTAAGATCCCGGTCCCTGATTTCTTCCATAAAGGCTTCTACTACACCAACCGCATCCTTTGTCAGGCAAAACCCTTTTGCCTGTCCAGTCATCCGCGAGCTGGTACAGACAAATATATGGCGTTTAGGTTTGTTCATGTTCATCCTCCATTATTGATTTATATCACTTTTTTTAAGGTAAGTTGTTCAACCGCAAATTTCAAACCGCTTTCCACCGTATAGCAATATTCAATGCTGTCAATTCCATGCTCTTTCAACATCGCTTGCGCATTATAGCCAATACGCATAGTCAATACCGCATCACAGTCGGCAATGGCTTGAATAATCATTTTCCGTCTTGCCATTTCTTCGTCACATTCTTCCATGCCTAAACAATATTTAGCTGACTTTCTAACCTCAGTCTGTTTAAAAACAGAACCGTCACCTTCAAAAATTAAAAACTCCGTGGCATGGCCAAAGTGAAGATCGACTAGTTTGCCGTGCTTGGAGGTCACGGCAATTTTGAACAGTTTAGTTTCAGGAACAAGCTCATTTACCTCGGAACGGACTTCCGATTGACAGGTGCGGAATTCCGTAGACCGGTCTTCTTTGAGAAGGCCAATCGCGTCAGCCCGACATTGCTGACAGTGTCTCATCTGCTGAATATCCAACTGACACAGATTACGCATTTCATTAATGTCTTTCATGCTTGTTTGCGAGTAGGTTTCAAAAACACTACCTGGCGCTGGAATCAAGGGCATAATATTGGTAATAAAAGCGCCTAATTCTTTTACTTTTTTCACTATCAGGGGAATATGCTGATCGTTTATCCCTTTGATCATGACAATATTGATCTTGACCAGCACACCTTGCTTCGCCAAGTATTCCACGCCTGACAATTGGTTGCCGATTAATAACTTTGCACCGGTTTCTCCGCTGTACGTTTCACCTTGATAAGTTACCGATTTATAAATTTTAGCACCAATTTCAGGCTCCAAACAGTTAACCGTTACCGTTACATGACGAACACCACTGCTTACTATTTCTTCAGCGTACTCGGGCAGCATCAAGCCATTGGTCGACAAGCAAAAGGTAGTTTCCGGCGAAACTGCTTTGATCAGTGCAATGCTCTTTTTTACTGCCGGCCAGTTGGCCAGAGCATCCCCCGGTCCGGCAATCCCGACAACCGTTAAGTTCTCAATTTTTTCTTTTACCATTAAGAATTTCTCTTTTGCGGCTTCCGGAGAAAGAATCTCGCTTGTCACTCCCGGCCGGCTCTCATTAACACAATCAAACTTCCGGTTACAGTAATTACAGCTGATATTACAGGCCGGAGCTACCGGTAGATGCATACGGGCGTATTTATGATGTGCACCGGCAGAATAGCAGGGATGTTGTTGTGTTTTTTGCTGTAAGATTTCGGGGTTACTATTTTCGTCTGAACATTTGCAAGACATCTTTCTCACCTCAATTCATATCGCAGGCCGGTGGCTGCTCCAAACCCTGATAAAAGTTTTCATACATGGACTTTCTATAAGAACGGCGTTTTTCTGCCAGCAGGGTATTGGTGATCCGGTCTAAGAACATGGCCGTTCCCGTATAACCAACTGACAAAAGTCGTTGCCCCCCTACACGGTCATGAATGGGAAAGCCTAATCGTACCAACGGAATTTTTTCATGTTCTTCAATATATCTTCCATCTGAGTGCCCAATGGCAATGTTGGCTCCTGCGTTCTTAGCCTCACGGCGAAGTGTTACGAAATCAGTGGCAGGCAGTACAATAACTGGCGGTGCATCGACTTCTGCCCTGTCCATTTCTATTAGTTCCGCAAATCTACTATTAGGACTGCCTGTGCCAATTACAACAGGAAATACTCCATTTTCAAAACAAATTTTACTTACAGCGTATACTAACTCCGGTTCACCAAAAATTACGCTGCGCCCCTGAAAATTATATTTATGGGAATCCACCATAGCGTCCAGCAATCGTCCCCGTTCCGCTTCTATGCCTGGCGGTAAGCAGGACTGATTGGTGATTTGACCTAAAGCTGTCATAAACCGGTCTGTATTCTTTAGACCAATTGGAATCGGCACATTATACAGGGGGACACCAAACTCTTCTTCCAGATATTTTCCCGGTGATAGCTCATCATCCATCGTAATGCCAAGTTGTATGGTTGCAATAGCTCCCGGCATTGCTTCTATCTCAGCCAGGGGAGTTCCACCTACCGGTATTTTCGTATACGGTTTGGCTAATGGTCTGTCCAGTGTATCGGAAACATCAGGAAACAGAGTGTACTCAATACCCACCATTTGCAAAATCCTTTTTATCTCCCGGACATCGGCACTACTGATATGCGGGACGATAACATTAACCTTATTATGTTTTCTGGCCGTCTTTTTCGCCAGCTTCATAACGATTTTCTTTAAGGCAAGAAGGTAACCTTCCGTATGCGATCCGCCATAACCCGGTGTGGGCACGGCAACAATGGCCAGTTCCTCCCGGTCTTTTGTCAGTCGGTATTCGGCTGTAATTCGCTCAATATCTTCACCAATCGTTTCGGACAAGCAGGTAGTAAGCACACCGATAAGTTTAGGCTGATATACGCGGATAATATTATCCAAAGCCTGTTTTAAGTTTTTTTCGCCACCGTATACCGTACCCTTTTCATTTAGCGAGGAAGAGCCTACGTCCACCGGTTCATTAAAATGTTCGGCAATATGCCGGCGCATATAGGTACTGCACCCTTGAGAGCCATGTATAATAACCATGGCGTTTTCTATTCCCTTAAACGGAATAATACCACCCATGGGCATACACATATTGCACGGATTCTCATTTACATTTCGTGCAATTGTCATCTGTTTCCCTCCTTGCTACGCTTTAATGTATTTCCAGACCGGCGAACATACAGTGGAATAAACTTCCGCAGCAAAATTCACGGCTCCGACAAAACCGCTTAACGGATGCTTACGGTCATGATTATGATCAACAAAAGCCTTACCTAGCTTATAGGCCAACGGCCTTTCCTTCACACCGCCAACCAATAAGTCTGCTTCCTGCTCAACCATAAACCGTTCCAGTTCGGCAGGATTTGCATCATCTAAAATAACCGTACCTTGTTGAACCAGCTTGTCAATTGTTTCATACTCTTCTTTTCGCCCTGTCTGTGTCCCGATCATGACTACTTCCATGCCGATTTCACGAAACTGTTTAATTAATGAAATCGCCTTGAAACCGCCGCCTACATAGACTGCCGCCTTCTTTCCAGCCAGTTTGCCTCGATAACTGTCTATCTGAGGTTTAACCACTGCCAGTTCTCTGGCAATTAAGCGTTCGGCCCTTTCCAGCATAGCGGGATCATGAAATGCTTGGGCAATCCGGCGTAGTGAATCTGCCGTATCCTCCAATCCTAAAAACGAAACGTTCAGATAAGGAATTTGGTAGAGTTCTTCGATCTTAGCGGCCAGATAATGCATCGAACCGGCACATTGAATGATATTTAGCGAAGCACCAGTTGCCTTTTTCAGATCTTCATAGTTCGAATCACCGGTAAATACCACATTTAATTTAACACCAATTTCCTCCAGGTACTTTCTAATAATCCAGGCTTCACCGGCCAAATTAAAGTCACCCAGATAATTAATCGTTTTTTCCTGTTTTGCCAGTTTGACATCACCAGGATGAATTAAACGCAGCAGAGCTTCTCCGGCGGCACGGTAACCTGCCGCTTTGTTGCCGATAAAACCACTGGACTGCACGGGAATAACTTCAATATTATGCCTTTGGGCTGCCGCTTTGCACACAGCCTCCAAATCGTCACCAATGACGCCTACGATACAAGTGGAGTATACTATAACCAGTTTGGCCGACTTATGCTTAGCAACCAGCTCATCAATCGCGGCTGCGAGCTTTTTTTCACCGCCAAAGATAACGTCCTGTTCTTTTAAATCAGTGGAAAAGCTATTGCGATACAAATCCTCGCCACTACTAAGACTGCCACGGATATCCCAGGTATAACTGGCACAGCCAATCGGACCATGCACCAGATGGATTGCATCAGTAATCGGATTAAGGACTACTCTGGCTCCGCAATATACACAGGCCCGCTGACTGACACAGCCCGCGATACTGTCGGCATCACAAGCAAGCTGCTTTTTTTGTTTTCCTTTAATTGTTATAAAATCTTCCCTGTCGCGTATAACGGCCGCCTCACTCACCATCTGTCACATCCTTTCCGTTGCTATTCGCCTGATAGTCTATGAGTACAGAAAAGCAAGTTTCCCCTGTACCCATAGATTACAGCTATTACATAACCAATTCAAAATCCTCGTCAGCCGCATCCCGGTCGGCTCGGTCCAATAAAGCGCCGCTGATCATTTCCACAATTCGCATGGCCCCGCGATAGCCGACAATCGGCAGGTAGGAATGAACACTGCGGTCTAAAATGGGAAAACCAATACGTACAAAAGGAATATCCTCAGCGCGGGCAATATACTTGCCATAGGTATTGCCAATGAGCAAATCGACAGGTTCATTCTTAATCCATTGATGGAGTTCAAACAAATCACCTGGTGCTTTCACATTAGCCTTCACCCCTGCTGCTTTCAGCATACCCTGAATTTCATTTTCAAAACCGGCCAATCCGGAACCTAAGGCGCCGGCCGGCGTACCGGTCAACACATGCACAGGCAGCATACCCAGACTCAGCAGGAATTCGGTTAGACCTGTAACAATATCAGGATCACCAAAAACAGCAACCTTTTTACCATGGAAATGGAAATGCGTATCGGTCATAATATCAACGAGCTGCCCGCGTTCTTCTTCCAGCTCATAAGGAATTTCCGCAGCAAAAGCAGACCGTAATGCCATAAGAAAATCATCCATAGCTTTTACACCAATTGGGGTTTTTAAAGAAATTGCCGGTACTTTACATTTCTTTTCCAGTTGATCCGCCGCATCCTGAGAAGCAAACCGGCCTAGCGCCAGGGTTGCTTTTGAGTTTCCGGCATCTTTCAATTCTTCCAGGGTAACACCGCCCTTGGGGTACATTTCAAATTTACCCGTCATCGGTGAATCTACTACACCTGATGTATCAGGAAACATAATGAATTTAAGCTGCATAGCTTTTACGATCCTTTTAATCTCACGCATATCACCGGGATTAACAAAGCCGGGAATAATATTTATCTGTTCCTTTTTAAGGTCTTCCGAGGCTTGCGCAAAGTAAGTAACCATGGCTTTCGTCATATTGGAAAAGCCGGTAATATGAGATCCCTGATAGCTTGGCGTATTGGCATGGAATACCACTTTCCCCTCCGGAATTTCCGATTGTTTGATAATCGTAGGAATATCGTCGCCAATCGTTTCAGACAGACAGGTAGTATGGACCGCCATGACATCCGGATTATATAAGGTGAAAACATTTTTTATGGCTGTTTTTAAGTTGGCACCGCCGCCAAAAACAGAAGCCCCTTCGGTAAAGCTACTGGTAGACGCCATGATGGGATCACGGAAATGCCTGGTTAAATGCATCCGGTGAAAGGAGCAGCACCCTTGTGACCCATGGCTGTGAGGCAAACAGCCCTTTATGCCAAGCGCTGCGTACATAGCGCCAATAGGTTGACAGGTCTTGGCGGGATTGATGACGGCGCCGCTTGGACGCTGTTTTATTTCTTTCGGTGTATAATCAAGCATCTTATTTGTCGCCTCCTTCATTCATTTCCCCCGACAAAGCCGGACTGTTTTTCCAGGGTGGAGTGATAAAGTTCCAAGTCGGTGAAGCAAAACCCATGCTAACGTCACGGGCAAAATTCACCGCACCGTTAAATCCGGCATAAGGACCGCTATAGTCATAGGAATGCAGTTGTTTTGCCGGTATACCCATCTTTTGAACTACATACTTATCCTTGATGCCGGAAGAAAAAATATCCGGTTTCAGCAATTTGATAAATTCTTCTGTTTCAAAATGATTCAAATCATCGACAATGATATGGCCTTCTTTCATGTCAACATTCATTCCCGGGTAATCGCTTAAAGGAATTCGTTGCTTGAGCTCGGCCAGCTTCTCCGGCGACATTTTCAGCCTAAACCGCTTCGGATCTGCTTCTACATGAAGATCCGGAATGTTCTTGCTGTCGGCATCGGGTTTAATACTAGGAATGATGTCGCGGCCTTCATAGTCGTCACGGTGAGCGAATTCATAACCGGCCAAGATGGTTTCGATGCCTAATTCACGGAACAATCCTTGGAAGTGATGCCCCCGCGAACCGCCAACAAAGCAAAAAGCGGTTTTATTCTGACACAATTTGGCGTATTGATCAATAATCGGCTGTACACGAGCCACTTCACGGGCAATAACGGCTTCCGTCCTGGCAGTGAGTTCTGCATCATCAAAATACAGCGCCATATCACGAAGACTCTTTATTGTTGACTCAATTCCTACAAAGTTTACTTTAAGCCAGGGAGTTCCATATTTAGTCTCGATTTTTTCCGCAATGTAGTTAATGGACCGATGGCATTGCACCAGATTTAGTTCTGCTACATGAGCATTGCGCATCTGTTCCCAGGAACCGTCGCCAGTCATCACCGACACAACATGATAACCGATATCTTTAAGGATACGTTCCACTTCCCAGCCATCGCCGCCAATGTTGTATTCGCCTAAGAGGTTTATTGAAAACTTTGCCGGTGCTTCCTCCTGCTCACCTTTGCCGATAACATGCTCCACAAAGCTGTTATTGGCGATATGATGTCCCGCCGACTGACTGACCCCTTTATACCCTTCACAGCTAAAAGCCAGGACCTGTATGCCATGACGTTTCTGCGCTTCTCTGGCTACGGCATTGATATCGTCACCAATTAGCCCTACCGGACAGGTGGCGGAAATGGTAATGGCCTTAGGCTGCAAAATTTCTACCACTTCATCAATCATAGCGGTCAATTTTTTCTCCCCGCCAAACACAATATCACTTTCCTGCATATCGGTAGAAAAAGAGTAGTTAATAAAATTTTTAATATTATCTTCCCGTTTCGCTTTATTGCGGCGGGTGCCCCAGGTATAATAGGCACAGCCAATCGGCCCATGGGTAATATGAACCATATCCTTAATAGGTCCTAAAACAACGCCCTTACAACCGGCATAAGCACAGCCGCGATTTGTAATAATACCAGGAATAGTACGGGTATTCGCTTCAATTTCCGGATTTTCAATTTCACCATTTTTAATCAAAATATGTTTACGCCGGTTTTTTTGCACTTTACTCGGCATCTTTTCAAATAGTTCTTGCAAATCTTTCTCGGTAACTGCCATGCTTCTCCCCCCTTTTACCTTACTTAAATAGCCTCGTCTCCGGTTTCGCCGGTACGCACGCGAACAACATCACCTAAAGGCAATATAAATATTTTCCCGTCACCAACATGATTATCGGTCCTATTGGCAACCGTAATGGCTTCTACAATGTTAGCTACATCTTGATCATGGGCTATGATATTAAACATCCGTCGCGGGAACAATCGGGCACCGTTCAAAAAACTTTCAATTAATATTTCGGCATTTGCCCGGTCTTCCTCACTCGTCATAGATAGCAGTTCTCTTTTGCGATCTTCAATCGTAGAGGTATCCACAACCATTTTCCCGCGGCCAACTACCTTGGTAGCAGTGAAACCTGCCGCACCGGCTTCAATCAGTGCTTTTTTCGTCGCATTGGTTTTATTCATGCGCACAATTGCGATGATCTCTTTCATTCCCAATACCTCCTATAAGCCTTTTTTGCCAGTCGATACCGTATAGGCTTCCTCTATCGGAGATATGAATATTTTCCCATCGCCGAAAGTTCCATTTTCACCGGTTTTAGCAACTCGCAGGATGACACTGATCACATCGTCTCTATCCTCATCACGTACGGCGGTCATAATCATAACCTTGGGAATTTCGTCATACACGATACCGCCAACTTTAATTCCCTTTTGCTTGCCGCGACCTACAACATCAAATACCGTAGCGGCATGGAAGCCGGCTGTGGAAAGCTCATACAAGACTTCGTCCTTTTTTTCCGGTCTTACGATAGCTCTAACTAATAACATAGATTATCTTCTCCTCTACTATTAAGCTATTTCTTTCATTACCCCAGAATCCCGTAGGACATCATCAACTCTTCCAAACGGTCTTGTGTCATCGGCTTAGGCACAACAAACATTTTATTTTGATTGATGGCAGTAGCTAATTTTCTATATTCATCTGCCTGACCTTCTTTAGGATCATAGTCGATAACCGTCTTTTTATTGATCTCGGCTCTTTGCACAACATTGTCACGGGGTACAAAATGGATAAGCTGCGAACCCAGCTCAGTAGCAAAAGCCTGTAATAAATCAAGTTCTCGGTCAACCTTCCGGCTATTGCAGATAATACCGCCCAAACGCACGCCGCCAGTTTGCGCATATTTCTGAATACCTTTGGAAATGTTGTTGGCTGCATAGAGAGCCATCAGTTCACCGGAGGCAACAATGTAAATTTCCTGGGCTTTACCTTCCCGGATCGGCATGGCGAACCCGCCGCAAACAACGTCCCCCAGAACATCGTAGAACACATAGTCCAAATCAGGCGTATAGGCACCGAGCGATTCCAACAGGTTAATCGAGGTAATAATCCCACGTCCGGCACAACCAACGCCCGGTTCGGGTCCACCTGATTCGACACACATGGTACTTCTAAACCCCGGTTTTAGGATATCGTCCAATTCAATATCGTCGCCTTCATCACGCAAGGTATCAAGAACGGTTTTTTGGCACAAACCGTTAAGCAATAACCGAGTGGAGTCAGCCTTCGGGTCACAGCCGACAACCATTACCTTTTTCCCGGCCTCTGCTAAAGCAGCCACCGTATTCTGTGTAGTCGTAGATTTACCAATACCGCCTTTACCGTAAATCGCTACCTGTCTCATATATCTTTACCTCCATATCAATCGATTATTTTTTACTTCAACTTTCGACTTGAAAAAGAAAATATTGTGCATTATAATATTTAAAAGAGTAACTGAAGCCATGCACAATGGACTCGGATTGTTCTGCCTTCATAAATACCGCAAATATTTATGAAGGTTTCTTTTTTATTACCTTATCTTTAGGACTCACCCCCTTAAAAGAATCAGATCTATTTAATAACCATCATTTCAGTTGCTTTAATCAAAGCGGTCACATTATCGCCAACAACCAGCTTCAAATCTTCAACTGAATCAACCGTGATGGCAGCCACTAACTCGACTCCCTGATAATCCATAACCACTTTAGCCATAACAGAACCTTTGATAATTTCCTTCACCGTTGCTGGCAATTTGTTTCTTCCGCTAATTTTCATAGACATCCACTCCTTTTTTGATTGAAATCCTGAATAAAGAGAATGTTTATGGCTCATGTCACCGATCTTGCCGAAAAACAGAAGAGGCTCGTGGACAACACTATATCCACAAGCCTCTTTGCTTGTTCATCATAAAGCATATGATTTTATAAAATAGGCAAGAACTATACATAAACTAACAAAAAAAGGCTTATAAACATTTCTGTTTATAAGCCACTTTGCTTAGTTTTCTGAACCATTTTTAATTTAATTAGACTATAACATATATCGAAAACCTTGACAATACTTTGATTAAAATTCGCAATATTAAGATATCGCCTGTCTTTTTGTAACATTATACAAAAATAGTGGCCCGTTTCTTGCTATAAAATTAGACATTTCTTTACTTCTTTGATTTTACAGAGAAATCTGTTAAAATTATATATCGTTACAGGACTGCCCGCATAGGAGGTATTGTATATGTCCACTCAACGAATTCCCGCACTTGAATATATTCGCGGCATTTCCATGCTCGGAGTGATCGGTATCCACACGGGAGCCTATTCTTTAAGCAATCCTCATGTCAACATCCATCTATTCGGTTTATTGGAGATTGCCTCGCGGTTTAGTGTCCCCATTTTCTTTTTTGTTTCTGCTTTCGGTCTGTTTTTACACCAAAAAGATCTGACTGCACCTTTAAATTATACGGCTTTCATGAAAAAAAGACTTAAGACCGTCGGTATCCCTTACCTGATCTGGTCACTGCTTTATCTTGTTTATATTTCAGTCATCAGCCACAACCTTGCCGTGTGGTCAATCCCTGTGCTGCTTAAATATTTATTCTTCGGCCTAGCCTCTTACCAACTATACTTTCTGGTCTTATTACTATGGTTTTATGCCTTGATGCCTTTATGGCGGATTCTGCTGCGTTATATTTTAAAGAATCCCCTTACCAATTTACTAATTGCATTGGCCTTGCAAATTCTATTTAATTATTACTCCAGCTATTTGCTGGTCCCGCCTCCCGCCGGTACGCTATTTCACGATTTGGTCGATTATCGGATGAATTATTGGATTGCCCACTATTTCTTTATTTTCATTCTGGGAGCTGTCTGTGCACTCCGCTTTGACTCATTCAAAATGATATTGACCTATCAGCGCCGGTACGTAACCGCTTTCTTTGCTATTACCCTCGGAGCTATCCTGCTATACTATTACTACCTGCTGTTCGCCAAAGGCTACACACCGGAAGAAGCGGTCTGCACCAATCATCAATTAGGTCCTATTGGTGTTTTATATACCGTTTCCTCTACTTTCTTCTGGTTCATGGTTTTTAGCAAAGAGCACTGGCCGGCAGCTATTTCCGCCCTGCTGAATTCATTAGGAAAACATTCCTATTTCATTTACCTGGTCCATCCTTTTGTCATGTACTGCCTCTCCTACTATATGAATCATGCCGGCTACTTGTTTACGGCCAAGGCCACTATTCTTTTTTATCTGGCTACCCTGCTATTTAGTCTTTTGCTCAGCCTAACTACCCAAAAACTCAGTACTCGTTTTCCCTGGCTAGGCCGCTTATTGACAGGCAGTATCTCTTCCCGCGTGTGAAAAAGCAATCACAGCCACTATCAGATAAATGACTATCAATTCTAACATATAAAAGCTTGGCCGGTCGGCCAAGCTTTTATATGTTAGAATTGTTGATTTAATGAGCCTATCGACCTGACGAGAGATTTTTTCATCTGGCAAAGAAGCAAAAACGCAAAAACCGTTGAGCTATTGCAAGGTTTTGTTGAAGAAGCCGGAAGGAAATACTCCATCAGGACGCGCATTGCTAATTAGTCAGTAGCTCTTTAGGAAAAAGAATAGTTCCTTCTCCTGTTCAGTCAGGAACTGCGGCTCCAGGAGAAAGCCGTTTGCCGTTCCCTCTTTTTTAGCCTGTCTATGATGGGTCTTAGTCCAATAGGCAAAAAGAAGCTGGCAGAATTTAGAAATTGTTTTTCTTCGCCCGCTATACTCCGGAATCTCAAGCCACCATGCTCTGAGTTGCCTGATGCACTCTCCTTGCAAAATGGTGTAATCCTGCCGCGCAACATAAGCCACCAACATGACGCATTCCTTCAGGATCTGGAACAATACCTGCTGACGAAACCCATCGGAATATTCGCCAAATTTTATTTCCATAATAAAAAGTTTCCGCCCTGCGTCTAATAAGGGTACAAACACACAAAATGCATCCCGGAAACTGCGTTGGGCAATAGCTGTTTTTATCACCTGGGCCGTCTGACGGATGATTAAAGTCCAAAGCGACAATTCAGCTTTTGCTTCAGCCAGTTGTAACAGGAACCGTAAAATTCCCACAGCAAGCGGATTGTAAGGATTTAGGCAAGCAATACCCGCTTGCTTATGCCATTCCAAGACCAAATATTTGATGTCCTCATCGGTTAGCCGCCCCGCCCGGAAAAGTTGCCAGGTTCCCTCTGCCATCAAATCAAACATGTCCTGGTTTTCTACCTTAACAATCCGGTGCAGCCAGGCTGTCCAAACCTGCAAAACAGCCTGTGTAACCTCATGTTCTTCATAAGTAAGCAGATTCTCACGCCAGCATTTACAAATTTCCCTGAATAACGAAAAATCTTTTCGCCGTAAAGCCAGTAACCCTAACACCTTCAAAACTCTCAAAATATCAAAAATGTGAGAGGCATTAGCCTTCACAAGACTTTTATTTTGCAAAATGAAAAACACATAATCCGCAATACGGGAAATAAAAAAGTGTTGCCTAGCACGAAAGGCAACGACTGCAATCAACACAAACTGCTCCGCAATCACCGGAAACTGCTGCGCCGGCAACTGCAAAAGCATGGGGCGGAAGGTATTCAGTAAAGCCGCAGCAGCATTATACCGGCCGGCCTGAATTGCTTTGACAACAATCCCCATCAGGCGGATAGGCTCATCACTGCGTAGCATCCCTTCTGCATAGGCTGTCTTGAGCAATTCCGCAGCCTTATAGACAATAATATCATTCTCCCTGCTCATGCCCTCGTTAATAAAACCGTAAACTTTAGACAAACTTCGGGAGACTTGCCGTTTCGTTTTTTTACCAGACAGCGCTGCTGCCACACGCTCTATGCGCCGTTCCAAACGCATAAACCGTATGTAGAAGAGCGCGATAAGACAAACTGCAAAAACGCTGCATAGCAATCCTACTATCCATACGGCCGACATAACCGCCCCCACCCTCATCAGATTCTCTTTACTAAAGAATCAGCCCGAAACCAAATTCCGGGCTGACAATCTATTGCTCAGTTTACTTTTATCGTGCGTTTATTTCTCCTTGGAAGACCAGTCCCCTGCCGGCATCTACCGTAACGGTAGAACCGTCGTGCAAACGGTCGGTAGCACCGTCTACGCCGACAATCACCGGTATACCATAGCTAATGCCAACAATAGCGGCTTGCGAGGTAAGTCCGCCCTCTACAGCCACAATGGCGGCAGCTTTCGAAGCATAAGGCGCGGTTTCTTCATCAACGCTATGAACAACCAGAATATCGCCGGGCTGCAATTTATTTTGAACATCGTTGATCGAGGTGGCAATACAAATTCTCCCTGTAACCGCCTTTTGTCCGATGCCTGTGCCGCGAAGCAGAATATTGCCCACGATATGAACCCTGATCATATTGGTCGTACCGGTCATACCGGCTGGAACGCCGGCGGTCAAAACTACTAAATCACCGTCGTTAACCGCACCGGCGGCCAGTGCGTACTGCACCGCATTATTTACCATTTCATCACTGTTTTCAGAGGTAACCCCCAGTACCGGAATAACGCCCCACAACAGCATAATCCGGCGCATGGTCTTTTCAAAAGGGGTTACAGCAACAATATTGGCTGACGGCCGGTACTTGGACACCATCCGCGCCGTATGGCCGAACTGAGTGGAGGTAATGATGGCCGCCGCCCCCAGCTCATGACCAATTTGTACGGTTGCATGGCTGATTGCATCGGTAGTTGTACGCTGTGGCACAATTCCTTTGGCCAGCAAAATGGAGGAATAATTCAAAGCAGCCTCAATACGGAGTGCAATGCGGGCCATGGTTTCTACCGCTTCCACCGGATACTTGCCCTGTGCAGTTTCACCGCTAAGCATAATGCAATCGCTGCCATCCATAATGGCATTGGCAATATCACTGGCTTCCGCCCGGGTAGGACGCGGATTATTGATCATGGACTCTAGCATTTGGGTAGCCGTAATAACCGGTTTTCCGGCTTTATTGCACTTTTCAATAATGCGCTTTTGCACTACCGGAACATCTTCGGCGGGAATTTCCACGCCCAAATCGCCGCGAGCCACCATGATGCCGTCGGCAACCTTCAATATTTCATCAATATTTTTTACGCCTTCCGCATTTTCAATTTTCGCAATGATATCCATCTGTGCTTTGGCATTTTCCAGCACCTTGCGGATAGCCAGCACATCAGCCGCCCGCTGTACAAAAGAAGCGGCGATAAAGTCCATGTTTTGTTCAATACCGAATTGAATGTCCAAAACATCCTTGTCGGATAAGAACGGCAGATTAAGGCTTACGCCGGGAGCAGCCACTCTTTTGCGGTCGCCGATTTCACCAGAATTTAGTACGGTGGTAATAATATCGTTTCCTTTAACAGCCTCCACATTGAGGCAAACCAGGCCGTCGGCAAGAAGGATTTGGTTGCCCGGGGAAACTTCCTGCGGCAGCATACTGTGATTAACCATAGCCCGTTCTGTAGTCCCTCGAACTTCCTCACTTGTCAGAACAAAGGTCTGTCCTTCAACTAATTTCACTTTACCTTCGGCAAACATACCCAGACGCATTTCAGGCCCTTTTGTATCTAACAGCAAAGCAATCGTCTTACCGGTTTTTGCTGCCGTTGCACGCACATATTTAATACGTTCGGCATGTTCCTGATGGTTGCCATGAGAAAAATTGAATCTGGCGACATTCATTCCCGCTTCCATCATATTTTCCAAAATACCGGCTTTTTCTGTACTCGGTCCCATTGTACAGATAATCTTTGTCTTTTTTAACATATACACACTCTCCTCAAGTAATCTTTAACATAAAAATCCCAAACTATTCGCACTAAAAATATTCTTTAATTATTTCACCGCATGTTGACAGAGAACGGCATGAGCTTCATCCGCTTCCGATTCTAATACTAATATTTCGTACATCCCATCACCGAGGGCTGATGCCACTCCGGTGGGCCTGGCATTGGCAAGAATGCCTTCGTTGCACAACAAATTTTTTAACATCTCGGCCTGAGCGCGATTAGCTGCTATATATATGGCTATCCACATATTGCCGCCTCCTACCATTACAGCTTTGCTAGCTGAATAACTAAATATATAAAATGCTTTTCTCCAAAGTAAACAGTATTCCTGCTTGATTCCCCTTTTTGCCGGAAATATTGCAAACATATCGACAAAATCAGGATAGTTGTTCAATTAAGGCAGGAATAATTTGTTCGATCTCACCGACAATTCCATAATGAGCCCGTTTAAAAATAGGCGCTTTAGGATCTTTGTTGATCGCCACAACCGTTCTTGCCGCTGCAATTCCGGCAAGATGATGCACGGCGCCGGAAATTCCGCAGGCAATGTATAATTTCGGTTTTATAATCTGACCCGTTTGTCCAATCTGACAGGCCGGGTCACTCCAGCCTTCATCTACGGCGGCCCGCGAGGCCCCCACCACACCGCCTAATTTCTTAGCCAGCGTCTCTAGCAACAAAAACTGTTTTACATTCCCAACTCCTCGTCCACCTGCAACGACTATGTCCGCTTCTTTTAACGAATTATTTTTCGACTGTTTCTCCAGAGTTTTTACTAGCGATGTACGAATTTCGTTAAAACTAACCGGACTATCTACTTGAATGATTTCACCCGACCGATAAGCGTCTCTTACCGGAAGCTCAAAGACTTGCGGCCGGACCGTTCCCATCTGGGGGCGGCGTTCCGGACAAACAACCTCTGCTATGGCAGCCTCCCCATAGGCGGGACGCGTCCAGATAAGCTGTTTATCATCGGCGGCAAAATAGATTCCGGTACAATCCGCTATCAGCCCGGTTTTCACCCGACAGGCAACACGCGGCGCCAAATCACGGCCAATCTCTGTTGACCCCAAGAGAAATACTGCAGGTTTATATGTATAAATTAACTTAGTGCAAACAGTCGAAAAGGCATCTGTGGAGTAATGCTCATATTCCGGTCCGTCGACTAAGAAAATTTTATCGGCACCGAAAGCGATCGCCTCCCTGGCCACCTGGTTCACACCATGACCAATAACTACGGCGGTTACCGCCAGCTTCATCTGGGCAGCAAGAACGCGGGCTTGTCCCAATAATTCGCAGCTGACGTCTTTCGGCTTATTGTCGGTTTGTTCAATAAAGACCCAAATGCCTGAAGAACAGTTTTTGTTAATACCATCTATGTCCATTGGCCTTGACTCCTCACAAGCTACCTACATCTTAGCAAATTCATTCACAAATATCCATTAAAGAATAAGATTTTCGCGCAACTTTCCGATTAACACCCGGGCCGACTGTTCCGGCGTCTGTCCGGTAATCAGTTGGCAAGATACGGCAGTGTTGACGAAAGGGGTTGCGATGCGACGTACTCTGGTTGGCGACCCGCTGATACCGATAGAATTTCTGGAAACCGCCAAATCGACTGCATTCCAGGCAGGGATCTCTTTGTTTTTAGCCCTAATTGCTCCCTTAACAGTCGGCAGCCGGGAACTTTGCGGTGCCTGCAAGATGGTAACCAGGGCCGGCAGTGAAGCGGTAAGCCATTCCAAGCCATTCTCTGTTTTACGTTGAACGGTAAGAATATCGCTTTCTATATCGATATTAATCCCCCTGGTAATTTGCACAAAATCCAACTGCGCCGCCAGTTCAGGGCCAACCTGCGCCGTGCTGCCATCCAGAGCGCACTGTCCGCAAAGAATCAGGTTCGCTCCGCCAAGTTTACGTACACCGGCGGCCAGGATATAGCTGGTCGCCAGCGTATCGGAGCCGCTAAAGCAAGGATCATTTAGCAAAACAGCCTCATCGGCCCCCATGGCCAGGCATTCACGAAGGATTTCTCGAGCCTGTTCCGGCCCCATGGATAAAACATATATCTGGCCGCCATGTTTTTCCCGCAACGCTAATGCCATTTCCATGGCTTCTTTATCATAAGGATTCAACATTCCTAAGGCACTTTGCCGCAGCAACGTATACTTCTCTGGATGAAGAGCAACATCACCGGTCAAAGGTACTTGTTTGACACATACTATGATTTTCATAGTTCTCTTTCCCTTTTACAATTGTCAATTATATCATCACTCACTGAAATGATTCCACAAAAATCTACTTATATTTTCGCGATAAAACATTTTTTTATCAAATAACATTTACAACCTGATCGCCCAGGACAGCTTCAATAGCCTTTGTCGCATCCGGGGAAGGATCAATCCAATATTGCGGCTCGGTTTTAATGACTCGCCGGCTGTCAACTAAATGCAAATATACAACCGCCGAACCGCGAAAATTGGCAAACACCTTTTTCAAGTCAGCAAATACTTCAGGATTTTCCTGTTCTTTGCGGATTTTAATCCTCACCTCGGGACCGAATTGATCCAGCAGCACGACATCTTCCGCGATGACTTTGCTGCTTTCTTCATTGTTGTTGATTTTGCCAATGACCGCTACAGGCATGTCCACGGCAAGAACGGCTCCCTTTCGCTGAAAGAGACGGGGAAAAACAATCACTTCTACCTGGCCGGTAAAGTCCTCCAGTGTCAGAAAGCACATCATGTCACCGCTTTTTGTATTGATCCTCTTAGCGCTGCTAATAAGACCGGCTAGTTTTAATACTTTACCGTCGGGGCAATCGGCAAGCTGGCTGATCGGCACCAAGGATTTCATCTTATCGCGGTATTTATCTAAAGGATGCCCCGTAACATAAAAACCTATCATTTCTTTTTCATAGGCCAGCAATTGATCCAAAGCCAGTTCCTCCATTGGCGGCAGTGCGACAGAATCGACATGCTGAAGCGTTTCTTCCCCAAATAAGCCCAACTGGCCGCTGGCCTGATCCTTCTGACGGCCTGCGGCAACATCCACCGCCTTTTCCAATACCTGAAGAAGCTGGGACCGTTTGGCGCCTAACGAATCAAAGGCACCACATTTAATCAGACTTTCAATAACCCGTTTATTGACCACTCTCATATCCACCCGGGTGCAAAAGTCAACCAGCGAAATAAATTTTCCGCCCTTTTGACGGGCAGATAATAAGTTATTGATAGCGTTTTCCCCTACATTTTTTACTCCCGCCAGACCAAAGCGGATATCCTTGTCAGCTACGCTGAAACCGGCCAGACTGGCGTTGATATCCGGCGGCAAAATGCGAATTCCCATCCGTCGGCATTCTTCAATATAGAAGCCCACCTTATCATTCGTGCCCATGACACTGGATAACAATGCCGCCATAAACTCACAAGGATAATGAGCCTTTAAATAAGCGGTCTGATAGGCGACCAAGGCATAGGCGGCGCTATGGGATTTGTTGAATCCGTAATCGGCGAAATGGGCCATCAGATCGAAAATCTCCGTTGCCAGCTTATCGTCAATTCCCCGTTCACGGGCGCCTTTCATAAAGTTCTCGCGCTGTGCAGCCAGCACTTCATGCTTCTTCTTGCCCATGGCGCGCCGGAGCAAATCGGCCTGTCCCAGTGAAAATCCCGCCAGTTCGGAGGCGATTTGCATAACCTGTTCCTGATAGAGAATAACGCCGAAGGTATCCTTCAATATCGTCTCCAGCCGCGGATGCAGGTAAGTAACCTTTTTTTTGCCATGGCGGCCCTCAATAAAGTCGGTAACCATACCACTGCCCAAAGGACCGGGACGGTACAGGGCGACCAGCGGGATCAGGTCGTCAAAGCTCTCCGGTTTCAAGTCTTTTACCAGGTTGGTCATGCCGCCTGATTCCATCTGAAACACGCCGGCCGTATCACCACTGGCCAGCATTTCATTGACTGCCTGATCGACAAGCGGAATGTTGTCTATATCAATGTGAATATTCCGGTTTTTACGCAGAAGGGTCAATGCATCACCAATAACAGTCAAGGTACGCAGCCCCAGCAAATCCATCTTTAATAGCCCGATCTCCTCAACCCGGTCTTTGTCATATTGCGTGGTAAGAAATCCTTCGGTTGAATTCTGCAGCGGCACATAATGAGTCAACGGTTCTTTCGCAATAACCAACCCGGCCGCATGAGTGGAGGCATGACGCGGCAGACCTTCTACCGCCATAGCCAAATCAACCAGCTTGGTCACTGCCGGTTCCTGCTGATAAGCTTCTTTCAATTCCGTACTGCTTTGCAACGCTTTACTCAGCGTAATGCCCAGCTCATTGGGTACCAGCTTGGCAACCCGGTCAACTTCCCCATAGGACATATTCAACGCCCGCCCTACGTCCCGGATGGCAGCCTTAGCCGCCATGGTACCAAAGGTAATGATCTGCGCTACCCGGTCCGCGCCATAACGGGCCGACACATATTCAATAATCTTGCCGCGCTGAACGTAGCAAAAATCAATATCAATATCAGGCATGGTTACCCGTTCAGGATTCAAAAACCGTTCAAACAGCAGACCGTATTTCAGGGGATCAATATTCGTTATCCCCAAAAGATAAGAGACAATACTGCCTGCCGCCGAACCTCTGCCCGGCCCTACTGGAATGTTGTTTTGTCTGGCATAATTGATAAAATCCCAGACAATTAAAAAGTAGCTGGAATATCCCATTTTTTGAATGACATCCAGTTCAAAGACCAGCCGTTCAGTAATTTCTCCCGTAATATCCGCGTAGCGAAGCGGCAATTTTTCCTGGCATAGCCGGCGCAAATAGGCATCGGCCGTCAGCCCGTCGGGCACCGGAAATTCCGGCAGATGGAAAGTATTAAAATCAAAATCGACCTGGCAGCGCTCGGCAATCTTACAAGTGTTGGTCAGTACCTCCGGGCGGCCGGGAAACAGGTCGGCCATTTCCTGCGCACTTTTCAGATAAAATTCCGGCGAAGGAAAACGCATACGCGCCGTATCATCTACAGTTTTTCCCATTTGGATGCAAAGCAACACGTCGTGAAACTCGGCGTCTTCTTTATTTATATAGTGAAGATCATTGGTGGCAACCAGTTCAATCCCTAGTTCACGGGACATATCAATCAACTGCTGATTGACCTGTTTTTGTTCCGGTATACCATGGTCCTGCAATTCCAGGAAAAAATTATCCGATCCAAATATGTCCCGGTACTCTTTTGCCAGGTCCGTGGCCCGTGACACATCCCCCCGCAGCAGCAGGGCAGGTATCTCGCCGGCGATACAGGCACTAAGACAAATAAGCCCCTTATGATAGGTGCGCAAAAGCTCCCGGTCGACTCTTGGCTTGTAATAAAAGCCTTCCGTATTTGCCCGGGATACCAACTCCAGCAAATTACGATAGCCCTCATTATTTTCAGCCAGCAAAATCAAATGATAATAGGCTTCTCCCTCGACAGCAGTCTTCTCATAGCGTGAGCGAGGCGCCACATACACTTCGCAGCCAATAATCGGCTTAATCCCCTGCTTAACTGCCGCTTTATAAAAATCAACCACGCCGTACATACTACCGTGGTCGGTGATGGCAATAGAAGTCATGCCAAGTTCCTTTACCCGTTTGATCAAATCGCTGATCCGGCTGGCTCCGTCCAGCAAGCTATATTCCGTATGTACATGAAGATGAACAAAATCCATGAATATCACCTTTTATTACGTAATAAATACACTGTTGCCGGTTTACCCGATCCTGAAAAAAGCACCAACTTTAGCAACAAGGTATATAACATATTTGAAATATTGTTACTTCCATAGTCTTCTTACAAAATCCTTCTAAACTTTAAAACTATTATCTTTTCCTGACAAATTCACGCAAATTTTGTCTATTCCTGCAGGTATTATTCTATCCCATATGGAATTTTTATAGGTTACTACACGTAAAAAAGAGGTGTACTATTTTGTTCCACATTGGCATTCTTCAGTTAACCCAAAATCTTGATGATGCGGTACGCGGTTTTAAAGCCGGCCTAGAAAGCCTCAACATAACCGCACAATTTTATTATTACAATGCAGATGGAAATATCCAGGCACTGAATGGCTTAATTGAAAAGCTCGGCTCCCATCCCCTTGACTTATGCTTTGCCTGTTCAACACCGGCCGCGCTGGCCGCACTGCATTTACCGGGCCATGTGCCTGTTGTTTTTACGCCTGTATTTGATCCAGTGGGCGCTAAATTGGTTCAAAGTCTCGCAAAGCCCGGCGGGAAGGCGACAGGCGTCGCCGGCATGGTAAAAGCGGAAGCCAAGCTGGACTTTATCAACCGTCTGCTGCCAAAGGCTAAAAAGCTCGGTGTATTGTACCACTCCGCCGACAGTAATGCCCTCCTGGAAGTAAAAAATATTACCGACGCCAACCAGGGGACGTTTGAACTGGTTTTACTGCCCGTTGACCGGCCGGAGGACTTGTCCACTCTGCCCGATCTGCTTCCGGCCGATTTGGATGCATTATTTTTGCCAATCGGACGCATTATCGAAGAAAATTTCGCTTCCATTGTCTACTATACGGACAACTTAAACCTGCCGGTCGTAGCCTCCCATCCGCCCAATGTATCCGCCGGCGCCTTGGCAGCGCTGGTAGCCAACCATTATCAATTAGGCCGGGCCTGCGCAGCAAAAGCCTCGGAAATTCTCAGCGGGAAACCGGTCAGCATCATTCCGGTGGGAATAGCTGATCAGCCAGAGATTTTATTAAACGCCTTCGCAGCACAAAATCTATCGATTGATTTGCCCGCCTCCTTACTAAAGGAAGCAGTCGAAATATTTGAGTAACCCTCAGGAGGAAACTATGTTATTACAACCAAGCAGTGTAGAAGTATTAGCCCCCGCAGGTACCTGGGACGTACTGGAAGCCGCTATTGCCGCCGGCGCCGATGCCGTCTATCTTGGTGGCAAACGTTTTAATATGCGCCTGCATCGCACCGATGCCAACTTCGATGACGATATGTTGAGAAAAGCGGTCGACTATGCCCATAAACATCAGGTGCGCCTGCACATTACCGTAAATAACCTGATCAGTACCGATGAAGTGGATGCCATGCGTTCCTATCTCCAATTTTTAAATGAAATACAACCTGACGCGTTAATTGTGCAAGATCTGGCTGTTCTGTCACTGGCCCGAGAAGTCAATCTGACTGTGCCGTTGCACGCTTCCGTTATGATGAACACCCACAACGAATATGCCGTCCGTCTGCTGCAGCAGTACGGTGTTAGCCGTGTCGTCGCCAATCGCGAGATGTCACTGCCCCAGCTTACGTTGTTAAAAGAACGGACCGGCATTGAAGTCGAATATTTTGTTCACGGCGATATGTGCATAGCTCATAGCGGCCAATGCACCCATTCCGGCGTATTGTTTGGCCAAAGCTCCAACCGGGGCCGTTGTTTAAAACCCTGCCGCTGGCCTTATCAAATTATCGATGCTGACACCTCTGCCGCTTTGCAGGGAGCCGACAATCCAGGGCCCTATAAACTGGCACTGAAAGACATGTGCATGTATCGCAATCTGCCCGAACTTATCCAATCCGGCGTTTGTTCTTTTAAAATCGAAGGACGTATGCGCACAGCCGATTTTGTAACCAAAATTGTCAATATCTATCGCCGTGCTATTGATAACTATATGTCTGATCCTACCGGTTACGTAACCAATGAAGAAGATTGGCAGGAGCTTTATGACAGCCGGGCCCGTGATTTTTCGACCTGTTATGCCTTCGGCAATCCCGGTCCCCAGTCCATCGGCTATACAGGCGAACGGGAACCGCGCTTTTTCAGCCAGGCCGTAAAAGAAGCCGGCATCCCCGCCGCCAAGCTGCTAGAAAATATAACCTACCAGCCGACGTCTTCCCTTCCGCAGCTAACCGTACGCGTGGCCGATCTGGATGGTCTGACTAAGGCTTGCCAGCAAGGAGCCAATATCGTTTATGCCGGCGGTGAAGCCTTTTACCCGGCCAAGCCCTGGACACTCAGCGATTTTGAAGAGGCGCTGGCCATTACTCTTAAGTATGGTGCTCAACTGGTAGTCACAACGCCACGAATTACTACTGAACGGGAATGCGCTGAGCTTTCCCATCTGTTTACCCAACTGGACAAACTACGGCCTCAGGGAATCATGGTCAGCAATCCCGGCTCACTCCTTCTGGCCAAAGAAACAACCTCGCTGCCACTCTATGCGGATGTTTCCCTTAATCTCTTTAATCATTACACTGCAAAGCTGCTCAACGAGCAGCGAGTAGTCCAGGCAGCAATTTCCCCGGAAGCAGCCTATGCCCAGGTAGCAACGTTGGCTGCCGCCAGTTTTCTCCCGTTGGAGTTGATCGTTCACGGCAGTCAGGAAGCGATGGTTATGGACCATGACATGTCGGCAACCCTTGCGCAGGCTTCTGACCGCTATGCATTGCTGGACAGTTCCGGTGAACGCCACCTGATTCGCCGTGATCAATACAATCGTCATCATATTTTATTTGCCAAGGACCTTTGCCTGCTACCCTATTTGCCGGGCCTCTCCCAGCTTCACAGTCTGCGAATTGAAGGTCAGCACTACCAACCGGAACAGCTTGGCGAAATTACCGCTATCTATCGTCAAGAACTGGATAAATTGCAAAAGCAAAAAGAAAATTATCGTTATGACGAAGCTGTTTTAGCCCGGCTTGCCGCGCAAAGCCCCCGGGAATTGGGCATTGGCGCCTTCCGTTATCGTAAATCGCGCTGATCTTTCATTAATAAGCCAGGGTTTGTCTTCAAACTGCCAAAACAAAGACACCCCTGGCAAACTACAGCCTTGCGGCATTGAGGAGTGATTAAGGTGAATAAACCTATCGGCGTACAAGAAGTACTCAGAAAAAAACGTGACTATCTAATCCCCTGTGTATATCATTTTTACGAAAATCCGATGCAATTAGTACGGGGCCAAATGCAGTATCTGTTCGACGAACAGGGGAAACAGTACCTGGACTGCTTTGCCGGCGTATCGGTTATGAACTGCGGTCATTGCAATCCGGCCATCACCGATGCTATTGTAAAACAAGTAACCACACTACAACATACCTGCACCATCTACCTGACAGAAACCATTGTCAATTTAGCGGAAAAGCTGGCGCAAATTGTTCCCGGCCGCCTGCAAAAATCCTTCTTCTGCGCCAGCGGCAGTGAAGCAAATGAAGGAGCAGCCTTACTTGCCTCCATTTATACCGGCAAACATGAATTTATCAGTTTGCGGCAAGGACTCCACGGCCGTACCAAACTGGGAATGAGTCTGACCGGACTTAGCCTTTGGCGGACCGATACCGCACCGGTTGGCGGTATCAGCTTCGCACCAAATGCCTATTGTTACCGCTGTCCCATGAACAAATGCTATCCCGAATGTGACCTGGCTTGCGCCAACGAGGTGGAAGCTGTCGTAAAAACAGCCACTTCCGGTCAAGTAGCCGCCATGTTTGCCGAACCAATACAAGGAAACGGCGGTATGATCACACCGCCGCCAGGCTATTTTAAGCGTATAAAGGAAATCTTACAGCAATACGGAATTTTATTAATCGTTGATGAAGTCCAGACCGGCTTTGGCCGTACAGGCAAAATGTTTGCCATAGAGCATTATGCTACGGAACCGGATATTATGACTGTCGCCAAGGCATTAGGCAACGGTACGCCGGTGGGAGCCTTCATCGCCACACCGGCTATTGCCGATACCTACACCCGGCCAGGTGCCTCTACGTTGGGTGGAAATCCGGTCACTTCGGCAGCCGCGCTGGCCACGCTGGACTATATTACAACAAACAAGCTGGTCACCAGGGCCGAAACACTGGGCAACCAGCTAAAAGCAGGCTTACTGGAGCTGCAGGAAAAATATCCGGTCATTGGCGATGTCCGCGGTTTGGGCCTTATGCTTGGTGCGGAAATTGTGCATGCCGACAAATCACCGGCACCACAGAAGGTGGATTATATTTTGGAAAAATTAAAGGATAATGGCTTCCTGATCGGGAAAAACGGTCCTAATCGTAACGTGCTCGCCTTCCAGCCGCCACTGGTCATCACCCGGGAAAATATTGACGATTTATTGACAAATCTAGAAAGTACACTTAAAACTGTCAGTAACTAAACAATCTATTTTAGCAGGCTCCGTGTCATTTTTCGCTGAAAACCAAAACTTTTGCGGCTCCCATGGTTATATTCCAACCTAAGTTCAGGCGGCAGTTCATAGCGTCTTCGGCGCGAGGCCAACAGCCGCCTTACATGGGCAGCAACCATGATCGCCGCAGCCACAGCCCAGGTAAATGAAAATATGCGTCCCGCGTCAGATGCGAGAAATTGTGGCAAAGCCAAGGAAAACACACACCACAAGACCATTAAGATTGTCAGGCAAAATAAAGCTTTGAAAATCTGCGCTTTTTCCTTAAGCGAACTTTTCATACTTCTACCTACCTCGCTTCATTTTAATCCCCTATGCATCTTTCATCATCTTATGCTGCTTACCCGGTGCTTATGCCTTTCATAATGGCAGCATAAAAAAAACTCTCTTCCAAGCCTGGGAGAGAGTTTTTTTGCCTTATAAATTAAAAACCTTATCATTTCGAGCCTTTATGTACGTGGGAACCGAATAGGCATATAGCTCTTTACTAACCCCGACCTTCGCCGGAACATATATCAAAATAAAGTCGGAAACTTTCTCAACGCTCCCTCCAGTCACATAGCAAACACCATTTAAAAAATCACTAATCGACTGCTGCAGCCTGGCATCCAACAGTTGCAGATTCACAATGACCGCATGATTGGCCTTTAGCCGGTCGGCGCAAACTAAAGCATCCTGATATTGGCGTGGTATTGTTACTAGTACCTTTAACTCGGCCGGACTATGCACGGTAAATTCAACTTTATTACCTGCTGGAATTGACTCTTCCGGCTGTTGAAATTCATCTACAGGCATCAAAAAGTTTGTTATTTTATCGATCAAACTATGAGCCACTTCTTCCAACCTCCCCCACCAAATCCTGCCATACCAGGCTAAAGATACTATCCATGATAACTATATGTATTATCTTATTTCGACAGTTGGATAAAAAATCCTTCAATATTTATTAGGATTATACAGTTATATAGTAATTTTTTCAAAAATAACAGCAGTTCCTGAGAACTGCTGTTATTTGCTGTTAGCCCTGTGAGTTTTTTCTATCGCGACCTCGCATTTGCCTGTCAAGAACACTCTTTCTTAAGCGAATGCTTTTCGGTGTTACTTCTACCAATTCATCTTTGTTAATGTATTCAAGGGCCTGTTCCAGGCTTAATATGCGAGGTGATACCAAACGCAAGGCTTCATCGGAAGCACTCGAGCGCATATTGGTAACATGCTTTTTCTTGCAGGGATTTACATCCATATCCATATCTCTGGTGTTTTCTCCAATAATCATGCCTTGATAAACAGCCTGACCGGGGACGACAAACATAACGCCGCGATCCTGTACGCTATGGATCCCGTAAGCAGTTGTTTCACCATTTTCAAAAGCTACTAATGCGCCTCGCGTACGGCCCGGAATATCGCCTTTATAAGGAGCATAGCCGTTAAAAATGTGATGCATGATGCCATTGCCCTTGGTATTGGTTAAAAACTCGGAACGGAAACCAATGAGTCCCCGCGCCGGAATGATAAACTCCATGCGCAAGTAGCCGGCTAATTCAATCATATTAACAAGCTCCGCTTTACGGGTTCCCAGCGATTCCATAACGGCCCCCATATATTCTTGAGGGACATCAATCGTCAAAAATTCCATCGGTTCACAGGATTGTCCGTTAATCGTCTTAAAAATAACCTCTGGCTTACCAACCTGAAACTCATAGCCTTCCCGGCGCATAGTTTCAATCAAAATGGAAAGATGCAGCTCGCCCCGTCCCGACACTTCAAAAGCATCAGGCGTATCGGTTTCTTTTACTCTAAGGCTTACGTTGGTTTCCACTTCTTTGAACAAACGGTCTCTTAAATGGCGCGACGTCACAAATTGTCCTTCGCGACCGGCAAACGGACTGTTATTTACAGAAAACACCATCGCCAAGGTAGGTTCATCAATGTTAATCGTCGGCAAAGCTTCCGGATTTTCCGCATCCGCAATAGTATCACCAATGTTAACACTTTCCAGACCCGTAATAGCTACAATATCGCCCAAACCTGTTTCTTTTACTTCCGTCCTTTTTAAACCTTCATAGGTATATAAACGGCCAATTCGCGCCTTAGTCACAGTATCGCCGTTAAGTACCGCTACAGCTTGTCCATTAACTACCCTGCCGCGCATAACCCGGCCGATGGCGACACGGCCCACATACTCATCATAGTCTAACGTGGTAACCATAATCTGTAAAGGACCTTCCGCTTCACCAACCGGAGCTGGAATGGCTTCAATCAGCAGTTTAAACAAAGGCTCTAAGTTGCTGCTCTCATCCTCCATGGTCGTCTTGGCAATTCCGTCGCGGGCTGCGGCGTAAATAACCGGGAAATCCAATTGCTCATCATCGGCATCCAATTCGATAAACAGCTCCAGGACTTCGTCTACAACATCGGCCACCCGTTCATCAGGACGGTCTATTTTATTAATAACCACTATCGGCTTCAGTTTTTGTTCCAAGGCTTTGCGCAAAACATACTTTGTCTGAGGCATAGGACCCTCGAATGCATCCACCAGAAGCAAAACACCATCTACCATATTTAGAACCCGTTCCACTTCACCACCAAAATCGGCATGGCCCGGCGTATCCACAATGTTGATCTTAACTCCTTCATACATAACCGATGTATTTTTTGCTAATATAGTGATGCCCCGCTCCCGTTCCAGATCGTTGGAGTCCATAACTCTTTCCACCACTTGTTCGTTGGAGCGAAACACACCGCTTTGCCGAAGCATAGCATCCACTAACGTAGTTTTACCATGGTCAACGTGTGCAATAATTGCTATATTCCGTAAATCCTGTCGTTTCATATTTTTCATTTACCCCCTGATAATCCTTAAACTAAAAAACCTTGATAAAAATAAGAAAGGATGGCATGTTCATGCACCCTTTCTTAGTAAACTCACTGTTTAGATACGAAACTGTAAACATGTACACTTCAATATATTATAATGCTCTTTCCCTGTCAATATTAAACCGAAATTTTTTTATTATTTCACAGTCTATTCAGCGAAAAAACCTATTGTCCAGAGATCACTTTTTTCAAATCACCGGACAGTTTTTTGAATTGATTCATTGCCTCTTTAGCCTTAGCAGTATCGGTAAGCATGAGCTGTTCCAGCTTTTTACGGTATTCTGCCAATTCAGTCTCAATTACAAGCAGCGAATCCTGCAACTGTTTAACCGCCGGATCCATACCGGCAAGTGTAGACGGTTCCATTTGCCATTGCCGCCCGTCAAATACAGCCGTTTCACCATAGCTAGGTATATAGGTGCTTACCCCCAATTGCTCTTCCACCAGTTTAGCGAAAGGTTCGGACATATCCGATTCACCATGGACAAGGAAAATATTAGCCGGTTTACCGGTAAAATGCTCCAGCCAATCTAATAACTGACTGCGGTCGGCATGAGCTGAGAAACCATCCATATTGTGAATTTCCGCCCGGACACTGATCTCTTCACCTAAAATTTTTACTCTTTTCACGCCTTCAATCAACCGGCGACCTAGACTGTCCTGTGCTTGATAGCCCACAAATAATACGCTGGACTCGGGCCGCCACAAATTGTGCTTCAGGTGATGTAAAATTCGCCCCGCATCGGCCATTCCGCTGGCTGAGATGATAATGGCGGGCTGTTCCATGTTGTTAAGTGCCTTCGATTCCTCCGCCGTTTTCGTAAAAGTCAGCTGTGGCATATGCAAAGGATCATCATGCTCTTTGAAAAGTAAATCATAGGCCTCACTATCATATTCCTGAACATTTTTCATAAACACATCGGTAGCAGAGATAGCCAGCGGGCTATCGATAATGACCGGAATATCCGGTATCCGCTTGGCTTTAAACAGTTTATGCAGATAATAGAGCAGCGTCTGGGTCCGGCCCACAGCAAAAGAAGGAATGATGACATTGCCGCCACGATTAAAGGTGCTGTTGATTACCGCAGCCAGCGCCTCCTCTTTGTCATATGTCTCATGTAGCCGGTTACCATAGGTTGTTTCCGTCAAAATATAATCGGCCTCCGTTATATATACGGGATCTTTGATAATCGGCTGATCCGGCTGTCCTAAATCGCCGGAAAATACGATCTTGACAGTTTTCTGATTTTCAGTCACCCACACTTCCAAAAGCGAAGACCCTAAAATATGACCGGCCTCCCGGTAACGGACCCGAATCTCCGGTGAAAGGAAAAGATCTGTATTATAATCAACATAAGAGAATTGTTTTAAACAGGCGTAGGCATCTTCTACCGTGTAAAGAACTTCTACCGGTTTTTTGCCGGCACGTTTTCCTTTGCGATTGGCAATTTCCGCGTCAAACTCTTGTATATGGCCGCTGTCGGGCAGCATAATCCCACATAGTTCGGCCGTAACTTTGGTTGCATGAATCTTGCCTTTAAAACCATCCTTGCACAGTCGGGGAATTAAACCACTGTGATCAATGTGCGCATGGGTTAATAACACACAGTCAATCTCCGCCGGGTTATAAGGAAACGGACGATAATTTAACGACCGAACGGCTTTCGAACCCTGAAACATGCCACAATCAATCAGGACCTTGCGCTCCGCTACCTCTAAAAGATACGATGAACCTGTTACGATTCGAGCTGCACCCAGAAAGGTTAATCTCATAGCTATTAACTCCTTTACAGCTTCCTGTTTTTCTTCTCACTATCAGTATATACGAAATTCCATTTTTATGCTATACCTGCAACCTTAGTTTATAAGCCTGGCATTATACTAGGACGTCACTGATTTATTCACACTGCGCAGGCTGGCGGATCTTTTTCTGTCTGGCTAGTCATCAAACTTTGAAATAGGAATCGTGTTCCTGCGATTTTACTTCCTTGCCCGCCGAAAAATCTCTCGCCAGGCGACCAGGCTCATTATCGGTGGTTCCCTTGACAATAAATAGGACTTGGCAACCGCCAAGCCTGTTCATCATTTCATTCTTCCCCAATAATCCGCACTTCCGGATGAAGCATAACTCCCGCATACTCATATACCCGTTGCTGTACTTCTTCGATCAAGGCCAGGACATCACGGGCTGTGGCGCCGCCGGCATTAATAATAAAACCGGCATGTTTTTCGGAAACCTGAGCTCCGCCTACCCGCAGCCCTTTTAATCCCGCCTGCTCAATCAAGGTACCGGCAAAATATCCCGGCGGACGTTTAAAAGTACTGCCAGCACTGGGCAATTCTATCGGTTGCTTGCTTTCGCGGCGCTGTGTAAAATCACACATTCTTTGATTGATGTTTCGCTGTTGTCCAAGTAAAAGTTGCACTTCCACTTCATAAATGATGCAATGATTATCCTGAAAAATACTATGCCGGTATCCAAAATCAAGCATATCACGGGTGAAGCGTTTAGCTGTCCCATCCGGGCAGACGGCAGACACAGCCGCCACAATTTGGCTCATTTCACCATCATACGCTCCGGCATTCATAAACACAGCGCCGCCAATGCTGCCCGGGATTCCCACCGCAAATTCCATCCCTGCCAGATGCTGATTCTCCGCGTAACGGGATACATCACCCAAAATAGTACCGGCACCGGCGATAAGACAGCTTCCCTGCCTTCTTACATAGCTCATATTTTCGCCCAGTTTCAGCACCAAGCCTCTAATCCCCTTGTCCCGCACTAACATATTGGAACCATTGCCAATCACCGTAACCGGCACTGTGAATTGCTGTGTCAGCTTTAACACGGCCATAATTTCCTGCTCTGAACCAGGCAGAAAAAGATAATCAGCCGGTCCGCCAATACGAAAAGTCGTATGATTGGCCATCGGCTCCTGCAACAGCAAATGTTCCTCTTTTACAACCTCTTGTAATTTTTTTAAAAACTCATTACAGTTATCTTTTTTCAATAAAATCCAGCCCTTCAGCAGTTGCATCTCCAATAATTTTATAAACATCTCCCATCATGCGCTGAAACCGCATATAGGCCTGTAAAAAGTCACGGGCCTTGGTATTCAGTGCCAGGACTTCATACATTTTATGCAACTGAGCCGTTTTATTTTTGTCTTCCGGTTTTCCCGACATAATTTCAAATTCCAGTTCCATCTGCTTGGCGATGAATTCCTGGATCATCTTCTTTGCCTGTTCATCCGTATCTATGGCTTGTTTAACCGTCATAAACTCACGATATTCCGTCGAATGTTTCAAGGCATCGGCTAAATCATGGGCTTTATCATATATGCTCATTATATCCTCCATCTTATCCTCATCAATTAGGATATGCTTATTTACAGTACTCCATGCAGCGCTTAGCGCTGTGATGACACTTCTTTATCTAGGGAACCACTGATTTATTCACACCGCGCATCCTGGCGGATCTTTTCCCGTCTAGCTGCGTCAGTAAAACCTTGAAATAGGGTCCGCTATTCCTGCGGTTTTACTTCCTTGCCAGCCGAAAAAATCTCTCGCCAGACTGGCAGGCTCATTACATCAGCGGTTCCCTAGGCCCAACAACCGGAAATACATTTCCTGCATTTGCCTGGCATCAGCCGCCTGTGTGCCGGCTGATTCACAAATAATCCGCGGTGTATAACCCCGCTCGGCGCATAGCTCCAATAGCGGCTCATGCGGTGGTCCGAAAGGATCGGCAAAGGTCCAGTGTCTTTTTTCTCCCGCTTTGGTAAATTCAATCTTGCTAAAATGAATATGCAGATGCTTAGCAATTTCAGCACCTAATTCTTCGCTAATCCGGTCAAAAACCGCCGCGTATTCTTCCTTGCGGGTATATCCACCGGCACTGACGGCATGAAGATGTCCGAAATCAACAGCCGGAATGACCCAGGGCGACATCCGGCAAAGAGCCAGAACCTCCTCCAGATTTCCCAGTTGGTTCTGTTTGCCCATGGTTTCCGGGGCCAAATATATGCCGCTCAACCCTTCCTTCTCTACCTCATTCAACACCGCAGCAAACGAGGTTTTCGCTTTTTCCAGCGCTGTCTCCCGCGATTCCTTACCACAACCGCCCATATGAAAAACAATCCGGTCTGCCCCCAGCCAATGCGCCACCCGTAGGGAGCGGATAAAATGCTGTACCGTATTGGCTGAAATTTGGGCATCATTAGTGGCCAGACTGATATAATAGGGGGCATGTATACTAAGCCGTATGCCATGTTCCATAGCTGTTTGCCCTATGGCACGGGCCGTTGCTTCCTTTACGCGTGCACCACGGCTGCACTGATATTCGTAGGCGGTAAGCCCGTGTTCTGCCAGCCAGGGCGGCATCTCCACCGAGGCTTTATGCCCGGAATGATAGAATGCATCCGGATTGCCAGCCGAGCCAAATAATGCGTAAGACATCCAATCACCTTAAATTAATAAAATTTTGCTGCCGCAAACCCTCGTATACTACAATAGCCACCGCGTTTGATAAATTTAAAGAACGGGCCTCATTCAACATAGGAATCCTAATGCAATTTTCGTGATTTGCCGTCAACAAAGCTTCCGGCAGGCCAGCGGTTTCTTTGCCAAATACTAAGAAATCATCGGCCTGATAGGTCATTTCCGTATAGTGCTTCGACGCTTTTGTTGTATTAAAATAAAAATTATGCCCTGCATAGGCGGCAGCCACCTCAGCAAAAGACTCATGAATATGTACTTTGACCAAGTGCCAATAGTCCAGACCGGCACGCTTTAAATAACGGTCTTCTATGGAGAAACCAAGCGGTTTTACTAAATGAAGCTCACTGTTTGTCGCTGCACATAACCGGGCAACATTTCCCGTATTGCCGGGAATTTCTGGTTCAACTAAAACGATATGCATATTCTATCACCTACCATTCTGACGAAACCTATACCGAGTATGATTGTAACATTAAACGAACATTCCTGCAAAAAATGTTTTAAAATCCGCTACCCCTCTTCATAGCAGCTTCAAAGCAGTCCTGACCAAAAATTCCGTTCCATAGGACAAGGCTGCCTCATCAATATCAAATTTCGGATGATGCTGCGGATAAATAATGCCTTTAGCCGGATTCCCACTCCCGATAAAGAAAAAACCGCCCGGAATTTTCTCCTGATAACAGGAAAAATCCTCACCGCTCATCACCGGCGGTATTTCCAGCACCTTATCCGCTCCTACGATCTCGGCACCAGCCAGCATCCCCTGTTTGACAATCTCCGGCGCGTTGATTACCGGCGGGCACCCAGTTCCTTTTTTAAAGGTACAGGTAGTTCCCGTTGCCACGCCTATGCCCTGAACAATTTGTTCTATCCGGAAAAGAATAGCCTGCCGCAGCTCCGAATTAAAGGTACGTATCGTTCCTCTGATCGTAGCCGTATCGGGAATGACATTATATACATTCCCGGACTGGAAAGAACATACGGAAAGTACGGCTGAATCCATCGGGTCAACATTCCGGCTGACCACCGTATTGAGCGCTAATACAATCTGTGTTCCCGCTAATAAGGCATCAACCGTCTGATGCGGCATAGACCCATGGCCGCCACGGCCCTGAACGGTAATGATAAATTCATCGGGTGATGCCATCATCGGACCATAGGTACTTCCGATGGTTCCGACTGCCAAGGCCTGCCATAAGTGAACGCCAATAATCGACACAACGCCGTCAAGAGCTCCCTCTTTAATTAAAGACATGGCACCACTAGGCGGCTCTTCTTCCGTAGGCTGAAACAAAAGCCGTACGGTTCCGCTGAACTCTTTATATTCCGACAGAATTTGGGCCACCCCCAGCAACATAGCGGTGTGGCCGTCATGGCCGCAGGCATGGCAAACACCATCATGTACCGAATGATATTCAGCGGTTCCTTCGTCCTGAACTTTCAAAGCGTCCATATCCGCCCGTACTGCCACGGTTTTCCCCGGCCTGGTTCCTTCAATTTCAACAACCACTCCCGTACCGGCGGCCTTACGCGGCCGGAGACCAATAGCCGTCAATTCTTCCATAATTTTTTTCTGCGTATTGAACTCTTTTCCGCTGACCTCCGGATATTTGTGAAAATGGCGGCGCAGCAGAATAACTTTCTCAGCATATTGTTTTACAAGTAAACCGATCTTATCATCCATGGTTAACCTCTATGCAATTTATTTTTTTACAACATAAATTCGCTATTTTTAAGAATAACCCTCCTAAGACATCTTTTTTTACAAGCTTGCGCGTTTGCATAAAAAAACTCCCGACAACCGCCAATACAGGTATTGTGCGCATTGTCAGGAGGTATCATACTTCTCCCTACTTTACAACGGCTCCGGTGCTGGCCGAAGTTACCATTCTCATGTACCTTGCCAGATAGCCGCCCTTCACCTTAGGCTCCGGTGCCGACCATTCATCCCGACGCCGCGCCAGTTCCTCTTCCAATATAACGACTTCCAGTTTCCGTTCCGGAATATCAATGCTGATTATATCGCCCTCTTTGACCAACGCAATCGCCCCTCCCTCGGCTGCTTCGGGAGAGATGTGCCCAATACAGGCGCCTCTGGTTGCGCCGCTGAAACGCCCGTCAGTTAGCAAGGCCACCCGCAGTCCCATACCGGCAATAACCGCAGTGGGGTTAAGCATCTCACGCATCCCGGGTCCGCCTTTAGGCCCTTCATAGCGGATTACCACCACTTCCCCATTGTTTACCTGTTTGCCGATAATTGCTTCAATGGCTTCATCCTCAGAATTAAACACTCTTGCCGGACCTTTGAACACCAGCATATCTTCGGCTACCGCACTTTCTTTTACCACCGCACCATCCAACGCCAAGTTACCGTGCAGTATGGCAATGCCGCCTCGCTTGCGGTACGGTTCCTCAATAGTCTTAATGACATCAGGCCGCCTAGTCACGGCCTGTTCAATCCTTGAGCCAATCGTTCCATCTACCGTCAACGCATCGGTATGAATGATTCCCGTTTTAGATAATTCCCGCATAACCGCCGGAATCCCCCCAGCTTCGTTTAAATCCTGCAAATGATGTATACCGGCCGGGCTTAGTTTGGTAATATAAGGCGTTTTCAAGCTAATCTCATTAAATAAATCCAACGGCAATTCCACTTCCGCCTCATGAGCAATGGCTGTTAAATGGAGCACCGTATTGGAGGAACCGCCAATTCCCATATCCACGGCAATAGCGTTTTCAAAAGCCTTTTTGGTAAGAATATCACGGGGTTTCACGTCACGCTTAACCAAATCCAAGATGACCTGCCCGGCTTTTTTAGCCAGCATCTTGCGCGCCCCAAAATGAGCGGCGGGTATGGTTCCATTGCCCGGCAGTCCCATTCCCAGCACTTCTGTCAAACAGTTCATCGTGTTTGCTGTAAACAAGCCGGCACAGGAGCCACAGCCAGGACAGGCAGACTTTTCCATATCATCCATTTCCTCTGCACTGATCTTTCCAGCCTCATATAGTCCGGCAGCTTCAAACATTTGCGTTACGCTGACATCTTTTCCTTGATAGCGCCCGGCCATCATAGGACCGCCGCTGACTACCACACAGGGAATATTAATCCGTGCTGCAGCCATGAGCATACCCGGCACGATTTTATCACAGTTCGGAATAAGTACCAGGCCGTCAAAGGCGTGTCCCATGGCGACAGCCTCAATGGAATCAGCAACCAGTTCTCTGCTGGCCAAAGGATATTTCATTCCCTGATGTCCCATGGCAATCCCATCGCAAATACCAATAGCCGGAAACTCCAAGGGAGTCCCACCTGCGGCCGCTACGCCCAGTTTTACGGCTTCAGCGATGGAACGCAGGTGAATATGCCCCGGAATAATTTCATTAAATGCATTAACAACGCCAATCAGTGGTTTATTCAAATCTTCAGGTGTATACCCCATGGCATAGAATAACGACCTGTGAGCCGCTCTTGTGGACCCTTTTTTTACAATATCACTACGCATATCCTTCAACCACCCTGTTATATTTTTTATCCAGCCAGTCATGGCGGTATATTTCCCGGTTTGCCGGAAAATCACCCGACATCAGCAATTGCTTTTTCCAATGTGAAACGGAAAAACCGACTGCTATTGTTTGGTTTTCTGCTATATTCCATATTTATATCCAATATCCTGCTACAAAACATAGGTATTTTTAAACACACAGTTACAAAAAAGCATAATAAAAAAGCTGCCACCCCATGTAGCAGCTTAAAAATGATACATATATCGCTTATTCTTCTACCGGTAATCCATCCTCACGATACTTTTTATTCTTGCTCTTATGATGGTTGTCATCACAATCGGTATCGTCATCAGTATCATCATCACAGTCCGGCGCTAAGCCGGCAACTGCGGCAAAACTATGACAATGCCCGCAATCGCGGCTGGTGTCTCCTTCAAAATAATGGGTGTGGGTATCGTCAGGCATATCGATTGCCGGTCCTGATACAACATCAAACCAGTGCCAGTGTCCGTCGCCCTTGCCTGCAAAAAAGGATGTACGTCCTCTCACGCGGTGTACGTGAGAATTCCCCGCTTCGCGGGCAGGGCCGGTAACAGCCTGCATAATATGTTGATGATCGTCAGCCACATTAGTTATGGTATTGAACGTATGCACATGGATCGTATGCCTGTCGTCTTGATCCACTGAATTAATCCGCCCTTCGTCAGCCATTTTTCCTCCTCCTAATCATTGATTTAGACTAGCCATTATCAGGTCCACTATATATTACGCGGTGGTAAGCAATAAAGTTACAAAACAAGGCTACTTTAATAGCTCCCGGTTCCGTCTGCCGGAAATTTATATTATCGGTTTTCAGCATTTTGTTATATAATAAAAGTATCTGACGAAGGGTGCCTGTCACACTCCGGAGGACAAACCTATTTTTTTCTGCAAGCAAGGGCTGTATGCCTGCGCATAGGAAGACCATCTACCTGCCATGTTCTACGGGCCGGCCTTCTTATTGTGTGAAGAAGGCCTTTTTTATCATCTTTTTGAAGCAACTACTCTCCGCAAAGCGATCATTTCTTCTATTTAAGGAGGCGGCCTACATGTCCAAACGGATTGGTGTTGTCGGCATCATTATTGAAGACCCTAAAAATGTAGCCCACCGGGCTAATGCGATACTCTCACAATATAGTCACCTGATTACCGGCCGCATGGGCATCCCAAACCATAAGGAAAATGTGGGGGTCATCGCACTTATTATCGAAGGAAATACCGACGAAGTCGGCGCTCTGACAGGAAAACTTGGCAATCTTCCCGGCGTAACAGTAAAATCTGCCCTTACTGCAAAAACTATTGAAAAGGGAGAGAAGTAAGCATGATTGATGAAAAAGAACGGACAAGCGATGCCTTTATTGACGACTCACTGATTTGTCAGCTTTTAGCTGATGCTAAAGTAAAAGCGAGAGATCCCGGCATCGTAAAACAGATTTTAGCCAAAGCGCTCGGTTATCAGGGCTTATCCGCTGCCGAAGCCGCAACCCTTCTTGAAGTAAACGATTCCGACCTGCTGGAAGAATTATTTGCAGCTGCCTCGACCATTAAAGAAGCAATTTACGGAAAACGGATTGTTCTGTTTGCTCCCCTTTACATTGCCAACTACTGTATAAACAACTGTACTTACTGTGGCTATCGCCAGGCAAATCACCAGCATCGCCGCCGGTTGACAATGGATGAGATCAGGCGGGAAGTGGAAGTTTTAGAATCCATGGGACACAAACGGCTGGCGGTAGAAGCCGGTGAAGATCCGCTCAACTGTTCGATTGATTATGTGGTTGAAGCATTACAGGCCATTTATAGCGTTAAGTCCGGCAATGGTGCGATTCGCCGGGCCAATGTGAACATTGCGGCAACAACCATTGACGAATATAAAAAACTTAAGAGCGCAGGCATCGGAACCTATATTCTTTTTCAGGAAACCTACAACCGTCCAATGTACGCCAAGCTTCATGCCAGTGGACCGAAAACCGACTACAATTGGCACACCACGGCGATGGACCGTGCTATGCAGGCAGGTATTGACGATGTCGGCATCGGCGTGCTGTTTGGTTTATATGATTATAAATACGAAGTAACTGCTATGCTTCTGCATGCGGCTCATCTGGAAGCTACCTACGGAGTCGGCCCCCATACGATTTCAGTGCCGCGCCTGCGTCCGGCACCGGGCATTACGCTTTCCACATTCCCCTATCTGGTCGACGACACGGCCTTTCAAAAAATAATAGCTGTAATACGTCTGGCAGTCCCTTACACGGGCATCATTCTTTCTACAAGAGAGGACTCGGCTTTTCGTGACATATTAATTAACTATGGTGTATCCCAAATCAGTGCCGGTTCCTGCACCGGCGTCGGCGGTTATCAGGAAGCTTATCATCCCGATACAGTGCCGGCCAGTGCAGCCCAATTTGAACCGGCCGACAATCGCTCACCGGAGGAAATTATCCGGATGTTATGCGAACATGACTTTATCCCGAGCTATTGTACGGCCTGCTACCGCCAGGGACGCACCGGCGACCGCTTCATGCGTCTGGCCAAAAGCGGCGAAATACAAAATGTCTGTTTGCCCAATGCCTTGCTGACTTTCCAGGAATATTTACTGGATTACGCGACAGATGAACAGACCAAGGCCAGCGGTGAAAAGATGATTCAAAACGCCCTCGCTACCATTCCTCAGGAAAGTATCCGCCAACAGACAATAAAACGCCTGAAGGAAATCACGGAAGGTTCACGTGATTTATACTTTTAAAAACCCTGTGGACCGGAGTTTTTTTCTCCGGTCCACAGGGTTCCTTATTTCCAGCCCTATAGTGACGCGTTAATAAGCGCATCCCGTCTTTTCTTGGCAATGCTGAAAAATGTATGCAATGCCTGCCTGTCGCCTTCCTCAATATCCTCAATAACCTGTGAAAGTATAGCCCGTAAATTTTGCAGACTATCCGTAATCGCCCGAGGATTTGTCAGGCAAATATCCGACCACATATCGGCATTGGAAGAAGCAATCCGCGTGGTATCACGAAATCCTCCGCCAGCCAGCTTGAGACTCTCTTCCATATCATGCGAGAAGTCCAGCAAATGAACCATCGCTGCCGCCGCCACGTGGGGTACGTGACTAATCACCGCCGCACAGCGATCATGATCTTCGACCTTCATGGTCGTAATCTTCGCTCCGGTAAGCGCAATAAGCTCGGCTACTGTACTGACCGCTTCGGTCGAAGTGGATACTTCAGGCACCAGGATATACCATTTATTGATAAACAAGTGCGAATCAGCCGCCTGCATACCACTTTGCTCCAAACCGGCCATGGGATGACCGCTCACATAGAAAACACCTGGCGGCAAAATATGGTTGATCCGATCGGCTATATAACCTTTAGTACTGCCAACATCCGTAATGATAGTCCCCTGTTTTAAAAACGGTGCTATTTTTTCCACTATAGGCACGATTTGCAGCACCGGTGTACAGATAAAAATAATATCGGCATCGACTACACCTTCCGTCAAATCGACAATTGCCCGGTCTGCAGCCTTACGTTCTAAAGCCAGCTCCAATGTAGCGGTACGGGTAGCCACTGCTGTAATGAAAAACCGGTCGGGATCAGCTTCTTTTAATGCCAGCCCTATTGAACCGCCGATAAGGCCCATGCCAATGATGGTGATATTTAATTTCTTCATAGCAAGGATTTACCTACCACAGCCCCAATCTGAGCAACCTCTTGCATCACCAGCGAAAAGTTCTCCGGTGTAAGCGACTGCTTGCCGTCGGACAAAGCCCTGCTGGGATCGGGATGAACTTCAATCATCAAGCCATCCGCACCGCCGGCAATCGCGGCGCGAGACATAGGACGAACCAGCTTCCATTTTCCCGTTCCGTGGCTTGGATCCACAATAATCGGTAAATGGCTGATACTCTTTACCGCAGCAACCGCGCTTAAATCCAATGTGTTACGGGTATAATCTTCAAACGTCCGGATACCCCGTTCACAAAGCGCTACATTGTAATTCCCTTCACTCATGATATATTCCGCTGCATTAAGCCATTCATTAATCGTAGCGGCCAGGCCCCGTTTTAAGAGTACCGGCTTATTAGTCCGTCCCACGGCTTTTAGCAATTGGAAGTTTTGCATATTTCTTGCGCCAATCTGCAGCATATCCGCGTAGGCGCTCACGGTAGCTACTGATTCCACATCCACCACTTCGGTAACAATTTTCAGGCCTGTTTTTTCTCTGGCCTCTGCCAAAAATTCCAATCCCTGTTTTTCCAAGCCCTGAAATGCATAGGGTGAGGTGCGTGGTTTGTAAGCACCGCCCCTTAAAAATTGAGCACCCGCCGCTTTGACAATATGGGCTGATTCCAAAAGCTGTTCACGACTCTCCACGGCGCAGGGACCGGCCATAACAGTAAGCTGTCGTCCGCCGATTTGTACACCACCAACATCAATGATTGTGTCTTCCTGCTTAAAGTCACGGCCAACCAATTTGTAAGACTCGGTCACTGACACAGTCTTCTCCACGCCAGCCATGGCTTCTACCGGTAATTCCGCAATGACCTTTTTGTCGCCGATAACACCGATAATCGTGCGGGTCGAGCCTTCCGATACATGTGCCTTTAGGCCGGTATTGGTCAGTTTGTCGATCACTTTTTTAATTTCCTCTTGCGTGGCATTTTGATTCATGACAATAATCACAACGATCCCTCCGTTATCACCTATTGATTTTATGTTTTACAAAAAAGAAACGCAAAAAATCCCGTCCCCTACTCAGGGACGGGATTAACCCGCGGTACCACCCTGCTTGCATTGCAAGCCGCTCAACTCAGGTACGAGACAAAGTCTGTATACCCTAGCCTATGGTAACGGTGGCGCTCCGGCATAGTCTACTCACATTTCGACCTGCTACTCCTAGGTGTATTTCAATCAGACTATCTACCGGGTCTCACCACCCCCCGGCTCTCTGCAAGACAAATCTAATTTACTTCTCCTACTCATTGCATTTACATTTTTTTGTTAAAGTTACTATAACAAAACCGTTTAACAATGTCAAGAAAAACTTATGGAATACGCTTAGCTGATCAAACCACTGGCAGGTAATAAATCTACTCTGTCTCCGTCTTGCAATGTCTGCCTGGCGCTACCGGCATTGCCATTGATTTTGATACTGCCGACTTCCGATGCTGCAATCTCCAACTCCTCCAAGAGCTCCTCTACCAGAATACTTTCCGATACATCTACTGCCAATATGCCACTGCTGCTTGAAGGTGCATATTTTTTTAATCCGGCATATAACCTTACTTCTATTACCATGTAACCCAACACACTCCCCTATACTTAAGTCCAGATCAGTTTGTTTACTATATACTCATGGCTGTGGCATAAATAACAAACACTTTAATAAGTTACTCATGTTTATTCGGCAGGAATTATAAAAATTCCTGCCGAATGTAATTTTTTGGAAAATATTTTATTTTCCTTTAATTTCCCACTTCAATACAAAACACGCCGGGCCCCCACGTAACGGGGTTTCCAATACACGTCATCCAGGCGACTTACCATAACGCCCCGGCTGGAAGAGGCATGAATAAACTGTTGTGCTCCTAAATAAATACCGCAATGGGAAGCACCAGGCTCATAGGTAGAAAAAAACACTAAATCACCAGGTTCCAGCTTTTTCAATTCCACTGCGCTGCCCGTTTTAAACTGTTCATCCGCCATGCGCGGCAAACGTTTTCCATTCTTACCAAACACATATTGAACCAAACCGGAGCAATCAAAACCTGTCGGCGTTTCTCCTCCGAATCGATAGGGAACCCCCAAAAGTTTTCTGGCCGTATCAATGATTGGTTTTGTTTTTTCCGGCAGATTTCCCGGCTTGTCCAGTTTGGGCATATCACGGCCCATTAACAGACGATAGGTTGCTGCATCCACTACACCGGTTTCTTTTAGTTTCTTATTTCTCTGGTACTTTTTCACGGCAACCGTCGTTCCTGCTGAAAAATACCCGTCAAGCTTCTCGTTTTTGCTCTCCCGGTAATAGCCGAGCTGCTTCAGCCTAAGTTGTATATTTTTAATTTCCGGCGCCCGCTCACCTTGCCGATAACCGGCCTCACCGGCATAGACAGTTGAAACTGACAGCAGCAGCACCAATATTAAAATAGCTGCCATCTTTCTATGTAAAATAAACATGCCTCTTCCTCCATCGGGCTGGTTAGGATTCCTTTTTCCACTATTTGTTAGAAAATTCTACATATAGTTTCAATATCCTGCATCTTTCACTCAGTTATACCGCTAATTTCCAGGCATATCTCCTGTATTTTGACTCACAATAACAGGGAAAGGGTCCGTAATGGTTGAGCCAAGACTGGCACCGGATCTCGCGCAGAGGTTCGGTGCCGGTCGGCCAAAGATCTATGCTGGGTCTGCGGGCTCAGTATCGGTCGGCGGGAAGATCGGTATGGGCCGTGTAAGGCTGTGCGGTAGCCCAACTGTTATCGCATGGTCGATAGCGGTGTATACCGGTCGAGCAAAGATTGCCAAGGGTTCCGGAATTTTATCCCGGAAAATTCACAGAGGTCTATTGTAGTCGGGAGATTGCAGTAGGTTTCCCAGGTATCTTTGGTAGTCGGGCAAAGGTCTTGGCCGGCGGTGTAATGCTTGTACGTAGTCGAAAGATTGCGTACAGGTACGTAGTTGCTGGTCCGGGCTGTAGCGAAGATCATTGCAGGCTCTTTTCCGCTATTATGCTTCATAAAAAAACATCCCTATACTTTAGGGATGTTTTTTCCATAAAAAATCTCGGCCATTTCTTTTTTTAGCCGCTGCTTAATTTTCTTCTTTTCGCCGGGAATTAATTCCTTTTGGTCAGTGCCGAATAAATAATTATCCAAGTCAAATTCTTTGAGCAGCATCTTGGTATGAAATATATTCTCCTGATACACATTGACATCAATCATATGATAAAGTTCACGGGTATCCTTGGAAATATAATTTTGAATCGAATTTATTTTGTGATCAATATAAAACTTTTTACCGTTTACGTCACGGGTAAAGCCGCGAACCCGGTAATCAATAATCGCAATATCCGAATTAAAGCTGTTTATTAAATAATTCAACGCTTTCAGTGGCGAAATTTCACCACAGGTAGATACATCAATATCTGCACGAAATGTACTAATCCCTTTGTCAGGGTGGCTTTCCGGATAGGTATGTACCGTGATATGGCTTTTATCCAGATGAGCTACAACTGCGTCCGGCAAAGGATCGTCAAGCCCGTTTGTTATGCTTTTAGTTGGTCCGGAAGAAAGCTTTCCTTCCGAAATGAGCATGGTCACACTAGCTCCCTGAGGATCATAATCCTGTTTAGCAATATTCAAAATATTGGCACCGATAATGTTGGCCACTTCGGTGAGAATTCCGGTAAGACGCTCCGCATTATATTCTTCATCGACATACTCAATGTATTTTTGACGGTGTTGAGGAGTCTTAGCATAGCAGATATCATACATATTGAAACTTAATGTCTTGGTCAAATTATTAAAGCCATAGAGCTTAAGCTTTTTAATTGACTTAATTTCCATCATCTTCTCCTCCATACTAAAAATCTAAATACTGATGAAGAATAGTAAAGTATCATTTTTATATCGCGATACAGCTTCCATAATACATTATACTTTTCTTACATAGTTTTTCAATATATTTATTTTTACAACAGACCATTAGTGATCCACCAACCTTTTAAGCAAAGATTGCTGATAGTCAAAAATTCGTCATCCATCGTTGTCGTCAGTTGCCTGGCGATATGCCTTCCTCTTCCGCCTTGGCTGACAAAATGTTTCCACGCCATCTTCTCCCAGTTTCAAAGTGGATGGACCACTAGCCTTAATGTAGCCACATAAGAAAATCCGTATCCCGGCTTTGGATACGGATTTTCTGCTAAATTTTTCTTACCATGGCAATCTCATCACAGTTAGGAAATTTAGCACAATTAATACATTCTTTCCACACCTTGTGGGGCAGTTGTTCTTTGGGAATTTCGGCAAACCCTAATTTCGCGAAAAAACCCGGCTGGTATGTTAAGGTAAACAGCGTTTTGATACCAAGCGTATATGCTTCTTTAATCAATAATTGAACAATCTCCCGTCCAATCCCCTGTTTCATATAATCAGGTGCAATCGCCATCGTCCTGATTTCCGCCAACTCATCCCAGACCAGGTGGAGCGCGCCTACACCGACAATACTCCCTCCATCTTCAGCCAAAATCATATCCCGCAAGGTTTCATACAATACGTTTCTTGAACGGGGCAGCATAACACCCTGTTCGGCATAATCATTTACCAATTTATGAATGGCCTCTACATCTTTAAATGTGGCCTTACGATAAATCATCTACTTATCCCTTCCGACTTAATTTATTCTCTATTTCTGCTGCTCCTGCAGCAGAGCACTGGGGCACAGTTCGCACAAACAGCAAACCGTACATTCCGGTTTGCGGGCTTTGCAAACTTTCCTGCCATGCCAGATAAGCCAATGATGGGCATCACTCCATTTGTCACGGGGAATCGCTTTCATTAGTCCTTTCTCCACTTCTAACGGCGTCTTACCTTTAGCTAACTGTAACCGATTTGCCACTCTAAACACATGGGTGTCTACAGCGATGGCCGGAATATGAAATAACTGGCTGACCACCACATTGGCAGTTTTGCGGCCAACCCCCGGCAATTTGACTAATTCCTCTATGCTATCGGGAACCTGCCCCTGATATTGCTCACACAACATCGTACAGGTAGCAATAATATTCTTAGCTTTGCTATGATATAATCCACAGTCACGAATTTGTTCTTCCAAACCGCTCTGACCTAATTCCAGTATCTTTTCCGGGGTACTGTATTTCGGGAACATCCTTCCGGTAATGATATTGACCCGAACATCGGTACATTGAGCTGACAAAATAACAGCAATTAATAATTCAAAGGGCGTTGTATAGGTAAGGGCTGTTGTCGTATCCTGGTATGTTTCTTCCAGCAGTGCCAGCATCTGCTGTTTTATGGCTTTGGTAACCCGCATAATTTAATTGGTCAAACTTCTGACAGGAGCCGGAATCCTGCCACCGCGCGCAATAAAATCATCCGACTTAAACGCACTAACCGGAAATATAGGACAATACCCAAACAAACCGCCATACTCGACTTTATCGCCGGCTTTTTTCCCCGGTGCCGGAATAATACGCACAGCCGTGGTTTTATTATTAATCATGCCGATAGCCGATTCATCGGCAATAATAGCCGAAATAGTAGACGCCGATGTATCACCAGGTATCGCAATCATATCCAGGCCGACCGAGCAGACGCAGGTCATGGCTTCCAGCTTTTCCAGACTTAAGCTGCCACGCTCAGCCGCTGCAATCATACCGGCATCTTCACTGACCGGAATAAAGGCGCCGCTCAAACCACCCACATGCGATGAGGCCATAAGGCCCCCCTTCTTCACTGCATCATTTAACAACGCTAAGGCGGCAGTAGTTCCGGGAGCGCCACAGCTTTCCAAACCCATTTCCTCAAGAATATGGGCAACGCTGTCACCAACGGCAGGAGTCGGTGCCAACGAAAGATCAATAATCCCAAAAGGAACTTTAAGACGGCGAGAGGCTTCCTGGGCTACAAGCTGGCCGACCCTGGTGATTTTAAAGGCTGTCCGTTTTATAGTTTCGGCAACTACGCTAAAGTCTTCTCCTTTTACATCTTCCAAAGCCCTTTTTACCACGCCGGGGCCGCTTACACCTACGTTAATGATATTTTCCGCTTCCCCTACACCATGAAAGGCGCCGGCCATAAAAGGGTTGTCCTCAGGCACATTAGCAAATACAACCAGTTTAGAACACGCAACAGCGTCCCGATCCTTGGTAAGTTCGGCTGCCCGCTTGATAACTTCCCCCATTTCACGCACCGCATCCATATTAATACCCGCCTTGGTAGACGCCACATTAACCGACGAACAGACCCGTTCCGTATATGCCAGCGCTTCGGGAATGGATTGAATAAGAATCCGGTCTCCTTTGGTATAGCCTTTTTCGACTAAAGCGGAAAATCCGCCAATGAAGTTAACGCCGACGATTTTTGCCGCTTCGTCCAACGCCTGAGCCACAGGTACAAAACTGTCGGTATGGCAGCTTTCTGCAGCAATAGCAATTGGCGTTACGGATATCCGTTTATTAATAATAGGAATCCCATATTCAGCTTCAATAGCCTCGCCCGTGCGGACTAGATTTTCAGCCAGCCGGGTTACCTTATCATAAACATTACGGCAAAATACCTTTACATCCGGATGGGCACAGTCCCGAAGACTAATTCCCATGGTTATGGTCCTGACGTCCAGATTGTTTTCTTCAATCATGCGATTTGTTTCGAAAATATCCTGTATAGTTAACACAATGAATGCTCCCCCCTAATCGCCTTATACACGATGCATAATTCTAAAAATATCTTCATGCTGCGCCTTGATTTCCAGGTTGATTTCTTCCCCTTTTTTCTTCAATACTTGTTGCAATTCGGTCAGACGGATCGTACTATTGGCCATGTCAACAATCATGACCATGTTAAAAAAGCCATCTACTATATTTTGGTTGATATTCAAAATGTTAACTTGGCTTTTGGCTAAAATATCACTCACCATGGCGATGATTCCAACACGATCTTCTCCCACTATTGTTACTACTACTTTCATCATGTATCACACTCCACATTTTTTTTGCTTTCACTAATTTCATAATTTCACACATATGTAATAGATATTGAATTATATTTATTATACGCAATTTCTGAGAAAAGCCAAGTATTTATAATAAAAAATCTACTATTATGCATAAAAAAACAATATGAGCCATACAGTAGTACTTAAACTGACGGCTCATTGAAAAGTAAACATGAACTAAGGAGCAGCAAAACAACCAGAACCTTCCGGGATTCGGTTATGCTTGGCGAAGCACATAGTTATAAGCCATCAACGCAGCCTTGGCACCGTCACCGGCAGCAATAACAATCTGTTTGTCCGGACCGTCATTCACATCGCCAGCCGCGAACAACCCCGGAATTCCTGTACCGGTTGCACAGTCCACTGCGATTTCACGTTCACCATTTAAATTCACCAGGCTTTCAGCAAACTCTGAATTAGGCTTTAGCCCAATTTCAACAAACACTCCCTGAACCGCAAGTTCTTTAGTTTCATTACCTTCGGTCTGACTGATAATAAATTTTTCAACTACCTGTTCACCGACAATTTCCTTGACAACATATCCTACTAGTTCAACCACATTGTCCAACACTCTTAATTTATCCATCAAAATAGCATCAGCTCTATACTTTTTACGTACTACCAAATAGACCTTGTCCGCCACACCGCCTAGTTCAATAGCAGCCTGCACCGCTGAATTGCCGCTGCCGATAACGGCTACGGTTTTACCGGCGAACAGAGGACCGTCACAAGTCGCACAATAGCTGACCCCTTTTCCCGTAAATTCCTCTTCCCCCGGAACCTCCAGCCGCCTGGGGCGTTTACCGGATGCAATGATAACTGACTTTGCCTGATATTCATTTCCTTCGTCACTTACCAGCGTAAAAGACCCATCGTCATTGCGCCGGAGCTGCACAATTTCCTCATATTTTATCGGAGTGGCAAACCGTTGCACCTGTTCCTCAAACTTTGCCATAAGCTCAGGGCCTGTAATAAATTGATACCCCATATAGTTTTCAATTTCCATCGTCCACATGGGCTGACCGCCAAACTCTTTCGTAATCAGCAAGGCATTCATTTTTTTCCTGGCGGCATAGACGGCCGCCGTCATCCCGGCCGGTCCCCCACCTATGATCAGTAACTCATACATATGAGTACTCCATCCTCCTTTGTATGCTATTCAAATACCAATACCGGCATAGAAAGTATCACTTTAGATTATACCGATCTTGGATAGAAGGAACCGTCAAACAATTCCTTACAAATTATTTTTTTAAATAAAAATCGCCAATTTTTTACTTTTAGTTTATCATCCTTTGTTACATCCTTCAACGGCTATGAGAAAAGTTGACACTTTAATGAAGATTTGATAATATTTTAGTATTTCTTAGATTGGAGTGACCTAATTGATAACTCCGGAAGTTATTGCCAGGATTAACGAACTGGCACAAAAACAAAAGAGCGGCGTTCTTAACGATTCAGAAAAAACGGAGCAGGCCCAATTACGACGTCTTTATATCGACAATATAAAAAAACAAGTTAAAGCACAGCTTGATTCCGTAACCGTCGTACCCCACAGTGAGACTTGCGGCTGCGGCTGTCACACAAAACACTAGTACATTGTCAACCCTAATCCTGTGAATACTGACGGTCTATTTTCTGCAAGCCTTCGTTGTCGTCAGTCAGCATACTTCCGGTATGCCTCCTTCCTTCGCCTCGTCTTGCAAAAAATAGCCTCGCCATTATTCCCACAGTTTTAGAATTGACAAAGTACTAGTCTCTAAACCTGGCGAAAGTCCGCATAAGTTTGCGGACTTTCGCCATATATTTTATCTGTCTATTTTTTCTTAAAAGTCTTACAATCGGTATCCTGCGAATTTGCCGCGTTATAGCCTGCAACTTCAATGGAAGAAGCCTGACAAACATTACTTTGGTGCCAATATGCACAGTGATTGACAAAGCATTCCACTTCCGGAGTGACTTGTTTCCCATCCATGAAAGCGCCTGTTATCATTCCGCCAATGTTCGAGTTATGAACTGCGCCGACCATATCGCCCACTGTTTTACGTTGATGAAATGATTTGCACTCTGTATCCCCGTTTTCCGAAGAGTAGCCCGCCTGCTCATTATTATATACGCTGATTTTGGCAGCCATGCACTGATCTCCCGGCATATAATGCGTGCATTGATCAACCGTGCATTTTACCGTAGGATTAGCCATACTGAACACCTCCTATTATTTTTATTAGTATGGCCTTTCCCATTCTTTTTATCCGGCTAAACAATAATCATTTCCCAGGCAGCCCGGACATCATAGTGGCAGTCCGGGCAATATAGCAAATGTATACAATAGTTCTGTTCCTGGCACGTGCCTTTTTCCATATATGGACTATATGAGCCCAGGTAATCTTCTACCGGGCCACCGTCCAGCATTGGTTCTCCACATTGCGGGCAAAAAGCTTCAACCGGGGTCAATCCGTTGCATACCGGGCAAACGATTTCCATAAACCTCACCCACACCTTATCAAATTTCGCCTGATCCCTTTCCAGTTGTTTCTTCACACTTTTCTAAAAAAGAACAATGGTATCCCGGCAGCAAGCCAAAGTACCGCCCAACAGGCATCCAACGGTTTATCAAAAAACATACTGATGACAATATAGCCTGCACCACCTATCGCGATAAGCGGCACGATGGGGTATAGCGGAACACGGTAAGAATGAGCCGTTCCTGGCTGCTGTCGCCGGCGCAAAATAAAAACGGCTGTAAAGGCCAGAATATAGAAAGCCCATATGATAAACATGGCAATATCCGTCAAGCTATCGGGTTTCCAGAATAAAATCAGTATAGTGGCCAAGCCTAATTCCAGCAAGGTTGCATATACCGGAGTCCCCCATGAACGTTGGACTCTTGAGAACACTGCAGCCAAAGGTATCACACCTCGTTCAGCCATAGCGAAAGGAACACGGGAGTTGGTCAGTATATAACCATTTAATGTTCCAAAAATGGAAATCAATATGCCGATGTTAATCAGTTTTCCCCCAAAAGCTCCAAACAACAACCCGGCTGCTGTTCCTGCCGCCTGCGTGCCCAGTGCCACCATGTCCTGGGCAGGTAATATGTGCAAAAGAGCGATATTCATGGCAAGATAGGCGGTTATGACAATGCTTAGCCCCACAAAAATAGACCTGGGAAGCTGCTTGCCGGGATCTTTCATTTCTCCGGCCACATAACTAACCCCCACCCAACCATCGTATGCCCATAATGTAGCTAAAATCGCCGCCCCCATACTGCCTTTTTCACTGACCGGCACACCTAAAACCTGATTTTTCCCCTGCAGAAGGCCGAAGGTAACAATCAGCAAAATCGGAACAAATTTAGCTACCGTAGCCGCCGACTGAATATAACCACCATATTTTGCCCCCAGACAATTTATGCTGCCCAACAGTAAAACCACACCCATGGCCACGCCCTTCTGCCAGGTATCGGGAAGCGAAAAAAACGGCAGGAACAATGCGGCGAAATATAAGGCCAGTGCCGCAATGGTTGCCGGTCCGTATATAACGCTTTGCACCCAACCAAACAGAAATGCCGGAAATTTACCATATATATTTTCCAAATAAGCATACACGCCGCCGGTTTTGGGAATACATGCCCCCAATTCGGCTATTGTCAGTCCAGCGCATAATGTGATGATGCCTCCCGCCGCCCAGGCTAAAAGCGCCATATTAGAATTGCCTGCCAGTTCCATCACTTTGCCGGCTTTAATAAAAATCCCTGAGCCAATCACCATGCCAACGACTAACGCCAAAGCAGCAGCGAGATTAAGCTCTTTTTTCAGTTGTTGCTTATTACCCAAACGCCTTCTCTCTCCCTTGATCCCATTTTTCCGGCAAAATTCCTCACACAACAAGATACATACTGATCTTATTGTGCCCAATCAATATACCGGCAATTACAAATAACTTTGTTTCCTGGATATGGACAGTTACTTAAATGAAATAAAAAATGAACTTTTCAGAAAAACTATAATGTATACAGTCTACAAGACACAATAGGTTTGCAAAACCAAAGGCAATGAGGTAAAATAAGGGTGTAAAAGATTGTTCAGTAAATAACTTTCTTTACTATCATCGAAGTTATTCTGATAAACATTGAACGGAGGGGAAAAATATGTCTGCAAAAAGACCTGTAAAAATTACGGAAACAGTTTTGCGTGATGGACATCAATCACTAGCTGCTACTCGCATGCGTATCACTGATATGCTGCCTTCATTAGAGCAACTTGATAATGTCGGTTATTTCGCTTTGGAAGCTTGGGGTGGCGCAACCTTTGACAGCTGCCTGCGCTTTTTGAATGAAGATCCCTGGGAAAGACTGAAAACTTTAAAGAAGCACGTGAAGAAAACTCCTATTTCCATGTTGCTCAGAGGTCAAAACATTTTAGGCTATAATCATTATGCCGATGATGTGGTTGAATTGTTCGTTAAGAAAATGGTTGAATATGGCGTTGGCGTGATTCGCGTTTTCGATGCCCTTAATGACGTCCGCAACCTGGAAGTGGCCATCAAAGCCGGTATTGAGTCAGGCGCTCATGTGCAGGGTGTATGTGTGTACACCATCAGCCCTTACCACACAAACGAAAGTTACATCAAGTTAGCCCATGAATTGGTTGATCGCGGTGTAAACTCCATTTGTATTAAAGACATGTCCGGTTTATTGAAGCCTTACGTGGCTTATGACCTGGTAAAAGCTCTCAAATCGGAAATCAAGGTTCCCATCGAATTGCACACCCACTATACCAGCGGCTTCGGCTCCATGGCTTATTTAAAAGCTATTGAGGCAGGCGTAGACATTATTGACTGTGCTTTGTCTCCGTTTGCTCTTGGTACGTCCCAGCCTTGTACGGAAAGTATGATTGCCACCTTGGAAGGCACTGAATATGATACCGGCATTGAGCGTAAAAATCTTAAACCGTTGGCCTTGCATTTCGCAGACGTTAAGAAGAGCCTCGCTAAAGATTTCGGCCTGAGAACCTACTTTGATGTAGACACAAATGTGCTTGACTTCCAGATTCCTGGCGGTATGCTTTCCAACCTGTACAATCAATTAAAAGAACAAGGTATGGAAGAAAAATACCAAGATCTGTTGGAAGAAATGCCGCGTGTTCGCGCCGACCTTGGCTATCCTCCGTTGGTAACTCCGACCAGCCAGATTGTCGGTTCCATGGCTACTTTTAATGTCATGCTGGGTGAACGTTATAAAATTGTTCCCCGTGAAGTTAAAGATTTAGCTCGTGGTAAATATGGTCGCACTCCGCTGCCGGTTGCTGAAGAAGTACGGGAAAAAATCATTGGCAATGAACCGATTATCGACTATCGTCCTGCAGATGATATCCCGCCGCAATTGGATACTCTTAAAGCACAGCTTGCCGAAAAGGGTTATCCCAATGCTTCTGTTGAAGATGTATTGTCTTACGCATTGTTCCCGGAAGTTGCACTTGAGTTCTTTAAAAACAACCGTTAAGCTAAACAAAAAGCCCCTCGTTGAACCGGAGTCTGAACCGGAGCAGGAAAAACGGACATTGAAAGAAAAAGCCTCCAGTCGTAGGATAGAATTACGACTGGAGGTTTTGTCATGTCAGGGAAAAAAGGGATGTCACGGTATGGCCAGGAGATGAAAGAGATAGTAGTCCAGGGGTATCGTAGAGGGATTAGCATACGCGAATTAAGCAGACAATATGGAATCAGTCGGTATGCCATCCAGAGCTGGTGCGGTCTGCGCAAGGAGGTAGAACTTCGCCATGCGGCGCCGCTGCCCAAGGGACGACCTACAGAAAAGTCGAAAACGCAGGAACAAACCATAAAACGTCTACAAATGGAAAATGATCTGTTACGAAGTTT
>NZ_FQZD01000025.1 GCF_900141835.1 Propionispora hippei DSM 15287
CTTTGTAGCAGTTCTAGTAATTTCTTTCTTTGTTCTCGTCGTTCCGGGGTGATTTTTCTTTTTACCATAATTAAAACCTCCAAGTTCGGTGCTTCTATTTTACACCATCTTGGAGGTTTACACAGTTTTCGGGATAGTCTCGTCAAAACATGAAAAAGATTGCCAATCACCTCGCCAGACTGGCGTAGGTATCGGCAATCTTTTCTTTTTGAGTCTACTTAGTGATGGTTTTCCTTTTGTTTTGTCTAATAGAAACCCCCATGGCTTAGATCTTTCCCAAACCATGGGGTTCTTCAACAGCCTGAAGTAAAGAGACTGCCTAATATGGCAGTCTCTTTACTTTTTACTCCGGCGTACGCAGCACGATTGCTATTGTCAACCATGCTCTACTGTTTTAAAGTTATCAGGGTATTGGTCAAATCCTGAATACTGGCGGCAAGCTTCTCCAACTTGGTTTCGATACGAATCAGCAAATACATGCTGATCACCATCGGGAAGCCATAATTTGCCGCATAGCCAAGCAATTGTTCCATAATGCCCCCTTTCCGGGAATAAGCGACTTATCCCGTCCCTGCAATCAGCTCAAGGTTACGGTATCACTGGTCCGGATGCGAGCCTCCACTGCTTCGGCAAAATCGCCGTTTTTAGTCGTAAAAATATCCCGGACCACTATATCCTGCATTACTGTCTGCACTTCCGCCAGGCTCAAGCCCTCCCGGGGATCAGCCAGACTCAGTGTAGTCTCTTTGCCGGTTTCGGTACGAAATACCATTTCCAAAGTCGTAGCCATTGCCCTCCCTCCTTTCGTTTAGTTTTGTTGGAATCAGCCAGTCTTACTGGCTGATCAGCCGGGCATCATCCTGCCTGCTGATACTGGCTACCGGATGCTGCTGCAAAGCGGCCAAAGCCTGACCGACGGCATGTACATCGGCATCGGCGGCGTCCGGCTTCAGATTGCTGTACGAACGCACTTTATAGGCAGTCTGTCCACTTGTGTTCGTGCCGCTCTCCACTTTGATCTGCAGGCGGCTGGTTTGCGGTACTTTGGTTATTGCCATATTTTCACCCCCTCTCACTGCCATACATTCCTTCATAAGCCCTTTTTAAACGGGCTAAGCCGCGGCGGCGCAAATTATGCACCGCCTGAGCCGTTATGCCCAGTTCCCGGGCCACCGCCGTAAGCTGTCTGCCTTCCAGCAGGGTAGCGGCAATGACCTGGCGCTGCCGCTCCGGCAATCCGGCCAGCCAGCCGGCCAAAACTCCGGCAAACAAGCTGTCCTCCACTTCGGCCGACACATTGGCAGGACCGGGCAGCCGTTCCAGCAGGTGGCCCTTTTCCTCCTCATCCGCCGCCGCCAGCTTTTCCAGCACCGTTTCCCGCTGCCAACGCCGCCGTTCCCGCTTAAACAGGTTCCATACGGCAAATTTCACCTGGCTCTCCACATAGCCTGCCAGCGGAACTCCCAGCTTGGCATCAAAGTTTCGAACAGCCCTTACCACGGCCAGCCAGCCTTCAGCCTCCGCTTCTTCGGCGATAGACCGCACATGAGACTGCCAGGCATAACGTTTGACCAGACCGGTAAATTGCCGGCACAAGAGAGAAAATGCCTTTTCATCGCCCTGCCGGGTCTGCTCTGCCAGTTCTGTAATATCCATATCCTTCTCACCTTTATGTGAGAAACCGGTTTCTCGGATTCGCGCTGGCTTTACTCTACCATGGGTAATTCTGTAAAAACAAAAGCCAGCCTGGCACAAGTAACTGTGTCAAGCTGGCTTAGGTCAGCAGGCAATTAACGGCAGCGGGACCGTCATGGGTCGTCACGCCGCTTCGGCTCCGCCGCAGTTGTTATGTATATGATTGCAGTTCCATCCACTCTTCATATTTGGCGGCCAAAGCGGCCTCCGCCTCACTATAACGGGCCGACAGTTCATGGCTGACGGCCGGATCAGTATGGCTGGCCGGATCATTCAACTGAATTTCCAGTCCTTTCAATTCGGCTTCCAGTCCGGCGATTTCCTCTTCCAGCTTGCGGGCCAGCCGTTCGGTATCCTGTGGCCGACGTGTTCGCTCGGTCTTTTTAGCCGCCGGTTTTTCACTCTTGTCCGGTTTTACCGATTGAACGGTTGGACTAGACTGCTCAGCCGCTTTTTTCTCGCGGTAATAGCTGTAATTTCCCGCGTACTCCGCCAAGGCCCCTTCAGTCAGTTCGACGACACAATTGGCCACCTTATCTAAGAAATAGCGGTCATGGGACACCGCCAAAAAAGTCCCGGGAAAGGCACAAATAGCCTCTTCCACCGCCTCCTTGGCCGGAATATCCAAATGATTGGTCGGTTCATCAAGAATAAGAAAATTTGCTCCAGTCAGCATGAGCTTTAAAAAGGCCAGACGGGCTTTTTCGCCGCCGCTTAAATCGCCAATGATTTTAAATACATCGTCACCGGTAAATAAAAAGGCTCCCAGGTAATGACGGGCCCGCTCCTCGCTAAAACCATATTCCAGCATGATTTCGTCCAACACCCGGTTCAGCGGATTCAGGCCTTCGTGCTCCTGGGAAAAATAGCCGATTTTGACCCGGCTGCCCAGCTTGACCCGTCCGCCGGCAGCCGGCAGCTCACCGGTCAGCAGTTTTAGCAGCGTAGTCTTACCGGCACCGTTAGGACCGACCAGTGCCACTCCGTCACCGCGGCGGATGAGCAGCGACACCTTGTCAAAAACAACCCGGGAACCGTAAGCTGCCGTGGCTTCCAGCAGTTCCGCCACCCGCTCGCCGCACTCGGCCGGCGGATTAAAGGCAAAATAATCGAATCGCGCCTCATGACCGGGCAATATAATCCGCTCCAGCCGGTTCAACTGCGATTGACGGCCGCGGGCCTGCTTGGACTTGATGCCGGCCTTATAACGGCGGATGTATTCCTCGGTCCGGGCAATATGGGCCTGCTGCTTGGCATAGGCGCCGGCCAGCGAGGCCGTCCGTTCGGCCTTCTGGGCCAAATAGCCGGTATAATTGGCTTTGTAAACAGTAACGGCCTGATGCTCCAGTTCAAAAATCCGGTCCACGACCCGGTCCAAAAAGTAACGGTCATGGGAAATGATAAGAACCCCGCCGCTGTAGCTTGTCAAATAGTCTTCCAGCCATTCCACCATGCCGATATCCAGATGATTGGTCGGCTCGTCCAAGAATAGGAAATCAGGCTGTCGGATCAAGGCCCGGGCCAGAAAAATCCGTGTCTTCTGTCCGCCGGAAAATGTTGTAAGGGGCCGGGGAAAATCCTCTTCTGTAAAGCCCAGGCCAAACGCCACCCGCCGGACCCGACTTTCGTATTCATAACCGCCGCCCTGCTCAAACCGCTCCAATGTGCGGGAGTAAGCGGCCATCAACGTCTCCTGCGCCGACCCATCCTGTTCAGCGGCTATATCCTGCTCCAGCCGGCGCAAATCGGCCTGCCAGGCGATCACTTCCTGATAAGCCGAGCACAACTCCTCATACAGCGTCCCTTCACCTAGCTGCGCGTCCTGCTCCACATAGCTGATGGTCTCGCCCGGCGGCAGCAGCACACTGCCGTCGTCAGCCTTCTCCCGGCCAAGCAAACAGCGCAGCAAGGTCGTCTTGCCGGCCCCGTTGCCGCCGATCAGACCGGCCTTCTCACCGCGCCGCAATTCAAAACTGACTTCCTTAAACAGGGTTTCCACACCAAACGCCTTGGAAAGCCTGTCTACCCGTAAAACTCCCATTCATTCACCCCGTAATCTTACTAAAACATAACACAAAAAAACTCTATCATAACTGATAGAGTTCGCTGCCACTCCTCACTCTCCTGCTTCCAGCCTGCAGGCAGCTTCATCACAGGGCATTCCACAATACGGGCAGCCAATTGTCAAGCCGGCTTGAACCGTAAATATCCCGCCGCAACGACTGCATTTATAATATTGTTCGATCGTCTCAGACCCAGTTTCCACAGTGGCTCGCCTCCCCAGCACCTCATTCAGCGAAAACCTCGTGCTACACTCCATAATTCCGCCGGATAAGTAACTACCTTGTCACAGCATATGCAGCTTATGGCAATATTATGCATCTCTTTACTGACGAGTCACTATCGACTGATGTCGAACTATGTAACATGATTCGCTCTTGTCATACAACATAATATCTGTTAGTATAAAGATAATCGAACATACGTTCTATGTCAAAGGAGTCTTATCATGCTTACCTACCTCTCCGCACCGGAAACTATTACCGCGCTGATCCCGGAATATACCGACACCGGCGATCACACTGTCGTCTATACAGCAGGCGGCAAAACCGCTACCTCTTTCCGGACTTCCACGCTGATCCGCCAATTGGCCCGTACCTTGGCCGTTGATTTGTCGGTACTAAAAAAGCAGACAGCTCTGGCTACGCAGCGCGCCATTCTCCAGCCGCTGCCGATCTGTCCCTCCCTCACCCTGGTGCCGGTAAAGGTCCGGCTGCCCCGGGTGCCTGGCGACAGCAGTATCGGCTATGTCAACTCCTATGGTGTTACCGGACTCGAAGCCAGCGAGCCGGCCGACAGCCCGGTTGAGCCAAAATGTCTGATTTGCCTGAAAGGAGGGGAACGTATCCCTTGCTTTTGGACAAGCCCTACCGTCCGCAAAGCTTTGCAACAGGCCCGGCTGCTCACCAGCTACCATCAAACGGCAAGACACTGCCAGCCCGTAAGAGAATCAACCGTAGCCTATGATCCTCACCTGGAACCGATTGCCCAAAAACTGGTCGAGGTATTTTACGATATACTCCGTCTCAAGCAGCACCCTTCCGGCTAATCGGCTAATATTCACCCCAGCGTCCTGCCCGGCCCCCTTCATATTGCCTAAGCAAGGAGCCGGTTACGCCGGCAAAATTCTCGGCAGTCAGCCGGGAGCCGATATCCAGAATATGCACCACATCACCGCGACACAGGGGAAGTGCCTCGGCCACTGACAGTACGGTGTCGGAGGCATGCACCACCCGCAGCATGGGATTCTGATCTGCCAGCCTGTCTAAAATCGCCGGCGTCAAATCTCTTGACTGCCGGTCAAGAATTACTATATCGCAATCCGCGTCGGCCAGCTCCACCTTTTGCACCAGTTCCCGGAGCAGGCTCTCCACCTGCTGTTCCGCATCGCGGGTAACAATCAGAAAGGACACGCTGACCCCCTGCCCAAGCTGCGGTACCACGGCCCACAGCCACAGCTCCCGGATCAGACAATAGAGCCCGTACAGAGCAAGTGATATCAATACCACACTGACCGGATATGACAACAACAAAATATCCTACCCCCTTTTCCTGGGATAGGATAGCTTATGCAGGGTAACCCGCTAGGGTGACTGCCCGGCATTAATCACCGGGCAATTCCACTATTTTGTGTTTTAAGGCGTACAGAACAGCCTGAGTACGGTCAGTCACATTAATTTTGCGAAAGATATTGGTCAGATGGTTTTTTACCGTCTTTTCACTTAAAAACAGCTTCTGGGCAATCGCCAGATTGCTTAGCCCCTGACAGGTATAGTAGAGCACTTCCTTTTCCCTTCCGGTCAGGCGTTCCTCGCTTGGCAAATCGGCAATCTTTACGGATTCGGCCCTTCTGATCTCCTGACCGCGCATCTGGTTGAACAGGCGCTTGGCCAAGGTGGGATAAATGAACGAATCGCCACCGTGGACACAGCGGATGGCCTGTACCAGCATCCGCGGCTCCACATCCTTCAATAAGTAGCCGGACGCGCCGGACCGGATTACTTCCACTACATAACTATCATCATCGTGAATGGTTAAGATCACGATTTTAGTGTGGCCCGAGTCTCCCAACCGCCTGGCCACCTCCAAGCCGTTCAGCCGCGGCATATTAATATCCAGCAGCAGTACGTCAGGCTTCAATTTTCTAACCTTCTCTATGGTTTCTTCGCCATCACCGGCTTCACCAATTACACGGAAATCCGGCTCCAACTCCAAAGCGTTTTTGATTCCCTGCCGGAGCAGGGCATGATCATCGGCAACCAAAATTGTAATAACCATAACTATCACCCCATTTTAACTACGACCACAATTCATTGTCAGCATCACAAAGGGACACCAATAGCACAAAGGAAACCATTCATCTTACGGATCTCTGTCACCGCCCCTCTGCACTTTGTGTCCTTTGGTATGTAAAACTTTCTCAGACATAATTTCTACAAAAAACAAAATAATCCTGTCCTTTCGGACAGGATTATTTTTTTACAGCTTTTAATATTGTTGCTTATTGCTTTAATGCTTTCAGACGGGGCCCCATAATTCGCTTATAGGCCTCTACACCGGGCTGATCAAAACCGTCGACATTGGCCAACTCGCCTTCATAAGCAATGGAAAGAGCCAACAGATAGAGAATTTCCCCTAAGTGATAAGCATCCAGCTTCGGCAGGACAAAGGTCGCATTAAACCGATTTTCACTGATCAACGCCTCGGCATTGGATTCCCGGGCTACGTCCAGGGCCTGGCTGAGCCGCAAGCCGGAGATTTCCGACAGCTTAGCCGCCGAAGGAAATACATCGGGAATGACCAGGTCGTTTTCCCATTCGGCAATTTTGACAAATTGAACAACTTTGTCCTTCTTACCTTCCTGATGCTGCTGAGTCTGGGCATGCATATCGGTCGTGCCGACAGCCACAATCGGAGTGCGTCCATAAAATACCTCGCCGCCTTCCCGGTCATAACGCTTGCCGAGCGACTCGGCTAATAGCTGTACATACCATTCAGCCAGCGATTTCAGGTAATCGGCGTAAGGCATAAATACTTCCACATCCCGACCATGATTAACGGCAGCCAGATATTTTAAAACCGCGTTCAGCATAGCCGGATTTTGCCAGATATCCGGTGTCCGGCAGACTTCATCCATATCTTTGGCGCCAGCCAGAAAGGCATCAATATCAACTCCCAGGCAGGCCGCCGTCACTAAGCCCACTTCCGAAAAAATGCTAAACCGGCCGCCTACGCCATCGGGTATGCTGAAGGTATTCCAACCCTGCTCATCGGCCAAACGTTTTAACAGCGTCGCCTTGTCGCCGCCGGCCGGATCGGTTACAGCAACAACTTCTACCTCCATGCCGGGTTCCTGTTTTAACGCCTCGTAAACAACCATAAAGGTCGACATGGTATCCAGCGTACCGCCTGATTTGGACATGACGATCAAGAGCACTTTATAGGGAGCCGTTTCGCCATGCACTTTTTTGATCTGGGCCTCGTTCTTCAACTGCTGAATCATATCCGTAGTGCGGCGCGCATCAATATTATTGCCGTTAAAGTACAGCTTCGGATAGCCGTTGCGTTCTTTCTGTGACTTGCTGTTCCAAAACTCACCCGCACAGGCATCAAAGAATACTTTATTGCCCAGGAACGAACCGCCAATTCCAAAGGATACCACGCTGTCCACCTTGTAGCGCAAGGACTCGCCGAAGTCTTTCAGTCGTTTAATCGAAGCCGGCGAGTTTAAATTGCCTTCCACCACATAGGGTAGTTGAGAAAATAACACCCGTTCCGGCGCACCATCCTTCGACAAATGACCGCGCACCTCACCGGTAGCCCGCATATGCTCCACCGCCCGGTGGGCCAGACGAATCCGGTCGGCCAACGCCTCGATATCGGCGTCGGATACTTTTCCTGTTCCATACAGATTTTCATAATCAAAAATAAACCCGGAGTTTAATTTCAGACAGCCTTTTGTTTCGGACACATTCATCATCCTCTCATCTATTATGCTACTCTTCACAATCGCCGGTTAGCACCGGTCCTATGGTTTTTGCTAAATAACGTAAAAAAGGTTCCCGCAAATCGGCCCGTTTCAGGGCAAACTCGACTGTGGCCTCCAGATATCCCTGCTTGTCACCGATATCGTATCGTCGCCCCTCAAAGTGATAGGCATATACATCCCTTTGAACCGCTAATTGCCGCAGCGCGTCGGTTAGCTGAATTTCACCGCCGCTGCCGGGCGGAGTATTTTCCAAAAGGGAGAAGATTTCGGGTTCAATGATATAGCGCCCCAGTACGGCCAGCCGTGAAGGAGCCTGATTAAGGGTTGGCTTTTCCACCAGATCGACAGCCCGGTACAGATGATGCTTAATCAGCTCCGGCTTGACGATGCCATAACTGGACACCTTGGCGGGCGCCACCTCCTGGACCCCCAGGATGCTGCCAGGCCGGTCTTCATATACATCAATGAGCTGCTTTAGACAGGGAACCGCAGAATCAATAATATCGTCACCTAAGAGAACAGCAAAAGGTTCCTGGCCAACAAACTGCTTAGCGCAAAGAACCGCATGGCCCAGCCCGCGCGCTTCTTTTTGCCGCACATAGTGGATGGTGACGGCCGACAGCTCCTCAATCATTCCGAGCAGGTCGTATTTCCCCTGCTCTTTGAGCGTCAGTTCCAATTCCACCGCCCGGTCGAAATGGTCTTCAATCGCCCGCTTGTTGCGGCCGGTGATAATCAGAATCTCTTCAATACCTGACTGCACCGCTTCTTCAATAATATACTGAATAGCCGGTTTATCAACAATCGGCAGCATTTCCTTCGGCTGTGCCTTGGTGGCCGGCAAAAAGCGGGTTCCCAGCCCCGCCGCCGGAATCACGGCTTTCCGTATTTTACTTTTATGTGTCATTGGCATAGCTACACCACCTTATATTCATTATCCCCAGGGATATAATACTCTAACCCAGTCAGAATACTAGGCTTATAGACTAAAAAGCCCGCTTTCTACCTCAGACATCAGAATATACTTTTTAATGTATTTAAAAAACAATTCGCCCATTTACTAAAAAATCCTGCCAGCCAGTTGGTAAAAATCGGGTTAAATTATTCACAAGCGAACCACTGACTACCGGAGTTTTACCGCTACAATACCCAGATATTCATGGAGTGCAATATAGGAATAACGCAATCCTTCAGCTGACGGCACTAAATTATTCACATAAATGGAATTGCCACCGATACTAACTAAATAATCGGATGGATAAGGGATGACGGCAATCCCTTCTTTAGCAAAATTCAACACCGAACGTTCCATGTGGAAAGCAGAAGTCACCAAAATGGGTTTTTTAAATCCTTTTTCCATAAGAATCCCGCGAACATTATGAGCATTTTGCTCGGTGTTCAAACTGGTATCGTCTATCAGAATTTCATTCTCCGGAACACCGATGCCAGTAAGGATGCGCTTGCCGATGACCGCCTCCCGGCCGGAATCATCAAATACCTGCCCACCGGACAAAATCACCGGTATACCCAGTCCTTTCTGCAATCTGGCGGCGGTCAGCAGCCGGTTGGCCGCATTTCCGCTAAGCTGCCCCGTCCCATTAATATCAGGAGTACCAAAGGTAGCGCCGCCGCCAAGCATGACAATAACATCACCAGTTGGATTTTCAGGTGGAACAAACCGGATTTCCAATGTTTTTAACAATAAATTTCCCACAAAAAGAGTTGATAGAAAATAAAAAAACAAAGTTAATAAACCTAGCCATTTAGCCGCCTGTTCCCGCTTCTTTGCAAGATAAATAGTGATGGCCAACATGGCCAGGATTAAAATCCCCGGCGGCATGATAAAACTTACCAAAAATTTGTAGATATATATAAACAAAGCTATACCCTCACATTTCCCTAGTCCTTACTAAAACCATAGAGTACTCAGATTATCAGTGCCGTATTTTTGCCGGGCCAACTCCTTCACTCCGGACAGTGTTTGCGGCAAACCATCCACACCGGCAGCGGACGAGTCGGTCAGCTTCCAGCCATCCCGCTTGCGGCTAAGCGTAAACTGCATGGTCGCTATATTGTCACCATCCCGCAAATCCATACTGCCGGGGAGTTCCCGGGTATAGATGCAGAAACCGGTTATTGTCGTGGAATCAGCGCTTCCGATATTCACATATCGCAGCGTAAAGTTGGTATAGTTGCCGAGCCAGTCCATAAATTGCTGAGGCAGCAGTCCCTTGGACTGCATGTCTACGCCCTGCAGCTTCGCCAAATCCTTTTGATTAAACGCCTCCAGCCGTCTATCAAACAAATAGATGGCTGTGCGCTCCGCATCCGATAAGGAACCGTTAAGATTCTCCATTGTTTTGATTTCAATCACTTTTCCCCACATCACTGACGTAAACATGTCCTCGCGAGGCCAAGCAATAAATTTGATTAACGTACCCTCCTTGCGGTACTGCTGCGGCAAATTAGTCGGCTGGTACTTCACGCCGTCATCACCGAGGATGCCGTAAAAACCGCCGGCCAATTCAACATGAACAACCCGTCCGGTCTGCTGCAGTTGTGTATCCGCCGCCCAGGCCGGCACAGCGGCAACGATCAGCAATAGTATGACGAGCAAATAAAGGCCTGTACTTTTTATTTTCATTCCGTTCCTCCTCACCATTCCCTTCCATTCCACCTTATTATACCAAGTTATTGCCGCAAAACAAAATAAAAGAACAGATAGAGGTTTTCCCCTATCCGTTAATAATCGCCAACAGCTCTTCTGTCTTTTGCTGCATCAGTGCTTTATCGTCCCGCGCTTCTACATTGAGCCGGAGCAGCGGCTCGGTATTCGACAGGCGGACATTGAACCGCCAAGTTTCGAATTCAATGCTTAGTCCGTCAAGCTTATCCACCCGTACCGCTCCCTGTGCATACAGAGTTTCCAGCTTGGAGAGCACTGCCGGCCCGTCGACCACCCGGCTGTTGATTTCACCACTGGCCGGATAGCGATCAATCCGTTCCGCCAGCAGCGTGCTCAAGGGTTTGTCACTGCGGCAAAGAAGCTCCAGCACCAGAAGCCAGGGTATCATCCCGCTGTCACAGTAAAAGAAATCCTTAAAGTAATGATGGGCCGACATTTCCCCGCCATAGACGGCCTCCTCCTGCCGCATCCGGTCTTTAATAAAGACATGGCCTGTTTTGCAGGGCAGCGGAATTCCCCCGGCTGCCTTTACCAGTTCCACTGTATTCCAGGTTAACCGCGGATCAAAAAGAATTTTCGCGCCCGAATACCGCTTTAAAAAAGCTTGAGCCAAAAATCCGACAATATAGTAGCCTTCGATAAAATGCCCTTGTTCGTCAAAGAAAAAGCAACGGTCAAAATCGCCGTCCCAGGCAATCCCCACATCGGCACCAGCCTGTCTGACCGCCTGCGCCGTAGCTTCCCGATTGTCCGGCAACAGCGGGTTGGGAACACCTTGCGGAAAGGTGCCGTCCGGTTCATGGTTAATTTTAATAAATTGAAAAGGCAGGTATTTTTCTAGCGCATCAAGCACAGCACCGGCACCACCGTTTCCTGCGTTGACTACCACCTTCAGCGGCCTTAAAGCAGCCCTGTCGATATAGGTAAGCAGATGCTGTACATAGTCATTGATAATATCAATAGCCGCCACCGAACCAGGCTTGCCAGTATATTGACTACTTACCGCACCGGTTACTACCCGTTCTTCAATCTCCCGCAGCCCATTTTCCGCCCCAACAGGCCGTGATTCCCGGCCTACCAGTTTCATGCCGTTATAGTCTTTGGGATTGTGACTGGCTGTAATCATGAGACCGCCGTCCAGTTTAAGATGGCTGACGGCAAAATAAATTTGTTCCGTCCCGCACAGACCGATATCCAGCACATCGCAGCCCCGTTCTGTCAGGCCCCTCACCAGGGCATTACGAAACGCCGGCCCGGTCAGCCGGATATCATAACCTACTGCCACTTTTTTCGCGCCCAATACGTCCACATAGGCTTTGCCAATGCGATAGACAACTTCCTCATTCAGTTCATCGGGTACTCTGCCCCGGATATCGTAAGCCTTAAAGGCTTTGCGACTTATTAGCAAACCCCATCCCACTCCTTCTATATATTAACAACGTCCGTACATATCCTCAAAACGAACAATATCGTCCTCTTCCAGATAGCAGCCGTTCTGCACCTCGATAATTTCCAGCAGTACCCTACCGGGGTTTTCCATATAGTGTTTAGCGCACTGGGGCACGAAAATGCTTTTATTCTCCGGTACCATATATTCCTGTCCGTCGATATGCACCTTGGCCGTACCGCTAATGACCACCCAGTGTTCGCTGCGGTGGTAATGCATCTGCAGACTAAGCCGCTGCCCGGGATTGACGGTGATTTTTTTGATTTTATAGCCAGGGCCTTCACCCAGCACCGTCCAACTTCCCCACGGCCGGTAACCGGTAGTATGTTCTTCCGCTTCCCGGCGTCCCTTTTCCTTGAGTAAATTGACCAGTTCCTTCACTTGCTGTGACTCGCCCCGTTTAGCTACTACAATGACATCATCGGTTTCCACAATCAGAAGGTCTTCCAGGCCAATGCCGGCGATCAGGCGGCTGCGTCCCATCATCAACGTATTGCTGCAAGCAAGCGGCAGGCAATCACCCTGCAGGGCATTACCGTCGGCATCCTTATCCAATACGTCATAGATGGCATCCCAGGAGCCAATGTCATTCCAGTACGCTGTAAAAGGCAGCATCACCACCTGCTGCGATTTTTCCGCTACGGCATAGTCGATGGAAATGCTGGGCAGGCTTTCAAACTCCGCCAGAAGCAGTTCTAACGGCTGCTGGCTTAAAGCAAATATCTCCGGTTGGAATTTCTGCAATTCCTGCAGCAAGGTGCCAACGGTAAAGCCAAACATGCCGGAGTTCCAATAGTAATTGCCGGCTGTCAGATATTGTTCAGCAGTCTCTTTATCAGGTTTCTCCTTAAAGGAGCTCACCTGAAACCCGGCCCCATAAGGCTCACCGGCCTGAATATAGCCATAGCCCGTTTCAGCCTGCTGCGGTTTGATGCCGCAGGTTACTACGCGCCCTTGCACCGCCAGCTTTTCCACCTGACGTACCGTCTCCACAAAGAGCCCTATTGGCCGGATAATATGATCGGAGGGAGTGACGAACAACACCTCTGATGGATCTGCCGCAAGCTGTTCCACACAATAGGAAGCCGCCAAGGCAATAGCTGGCGCCGTATTGCGTCCTACCGGCTCCAGTACGACATGAGCCGCTTCGGCACCACAGGCAAACAGCTCATTTTTTACATGATGGACATATTCTTTATTGGTAACCACAACAATATCCGCCGGTTTAACCAGCGGCAGAAAACGCTGGACCGTCTGCGTAAATAAAGATTCCTTGCCTTCCAGCTTCAAAAACTGTTTCGGATACTTTGTCCGTGATAAAGGGAACAACCGGGTTCCCCCGCCACCGGCTAATATGATAATCTTCATTGGTTATATACCCTCGCTTCCCGTTCCGTTATACCCTTCTGTTCAGCTCTAGTTGTATGTACTCAGATAAAGCCTCTTGCCAGGAACGCATGGAATCGCCTACCGTCATGCGCAGCATGTAGTTATCCAGTACGGAATAAGCCGGCCTTTTGGCAGGCCTGGGAAATTCGGCCGTAGTGACCGGCAGTACCTGAACCTGCTTCCCGGCTTTACGGAATATTTCACAGGCAAAATCATACCAGGAGCATTGCCCCTGGCAAGAAGCATGATAGGTGCCATAGGCATCGCTATCTAAGAGACGATAGATTGCCTGCGCCACATCTACCGTAGAGGTAGGCGTGCCCACCTGATCGGCCACTACCCTTAATGTAGGCTGCTTTTCCGCCAACTGCAGCATGGTCCGGACAAAGTTCTTTCCTTCGCCATACAGCCAGGCTGTCCGGACAATATAATGACGGCCGAGAATTTGTCGCACCAGTTCTTCTCCCTGCCATTTTGTCCGACCATATACCGTCTGGGGATTAACAGGGTCAAACTCCCGGTAGACTCCCTGTTTTGTCCCATCAAAAACATAGTCAGTGCTGATATATACTAATCGAGCGCCTGTCTCCAAGCATCCAGACGCCAGATTCTGCGCGCCAACGACATTCACCTGGAAAGCTCCGTCCTCATCAGACTCGGCTCCGTCCACATTGGTGTAGGCCGCGCAATGAATCACGGCATCGGGGTTAACCTTCCGTAAGCAAGAAGAAACCTGCCGGGCATCAGTAATATCTAAATCACTCCGTCCGGCTAATATTAACTCATGCTCATTTCTCTGCTTCGCCACCTCAATGCCTAGCTGTCCCTTGGCACCGGTAACCAGTATTTTCATATTTTTCTCTATCCTTTCCAACTCATGTACCTATCATACCACAGGATAGTGGCTTCAATAAACAGAAAAAAGGCAGTCACCTGGACCGCCTCTTCATGATTTATATACCGGAAGTCTTTCAATGGCTACATCCCGCAGTAACGGATATACCTTATCCTTTTCAGAAAGAATGACCTCCTGTAGCGGCCACTCAATACCAATATCAGGATCATTCCAAAGAATGCCACCTTCTGTGGCAGGGTTATATATATCGGTACATTTATACATAAAATATACCGTTTCACTTAGCACGCAAAACCCATGAGCAAACCCAGGCGGCACCCATAACTGGCGATGATTTTCCCCAGATAAATGAACCCCTTCCCACTGACCAAAAGTTGGTGAGCCAACCCGAATGTCCACTGCCACATCATACACTTCTCCCTGTATGACAGATACCAGCTTCCCCTGTCCATTAGGATTTTGATAGTGAAGCCCTCGCAGTACACCGCGAGTAGAAAAAGATAGATTATCCTGAACAAAAGGCTCTGTTATACCAATCTCTTCATATCTCACTTTCTGCCATGTTTCCTGAAAAAAACCCCGTGAATCACCAAACACCTTTGGTTCTATAATGAGTACATCAGAAAGCTTCGTTTCTATTACTTTCATTCCAGTCCTCCTAAAGCCCTACACACCTTTTTCTTCCGACAATTGCAAGAGATATTGGCCATAGCTATTATTCTTCATAACGTTACCTAACTGCAAAAGTTTTTCCTGTGATATGTAGCCCATCCGGTATGCAATCTCTTCCGGGCAGGCTACCATCAAACCCTGACGCTCCTGCAGAGTAGCGATATAATTAGCTGCCTGCAGCAGCGATTCATGTGTTCCGGTATCTAACCAGGCAAACCCTCTACCCAAAGTCTCTACTCTTAGTATATTCTCATTCAAGTACAAACGGTTCAAGTCAGTAATTTCCAATTCACCCCTAGCCGAAGGCTGCAAGGACTTAGCATAATCTACTACTTTATTATCATAAAAATAAAGACCAGTTACGGCATAGTTGGATTTAGGCTGAATAGGCTTCTCTTCTAAACTAACGGCCTTCCCCGTAATATCAAACTCGACTACCCCATACCGCTGAGGGTCTTTTACCCAATAAGCAAAAACAGTTGCTCCGGTATCCCGGCCTGCCGCATCCTGCAGCATCTGACTAAAGCTATAGCCATAGAAAATATTATCTCCCAAAATTAAGGCACAGCTATCTTGAGCAATAAAAGATTTACCAATAATAAAAGCCTGAGCCAATCCATCAGGACTTGGCTGTATTGCATAAGATAGATGAATTCCCCATTGCTCGCCTGTTCCTAATAACTGATAAAAGCATTCTTGGTCTGAAGGGGTTGTTATAATTAATATATCACGAATACCGGCCAGCATTAACGTTGTCAACGGATAGTAAATCATCGGCTTATCATATACCGGCATAAGCTGTTTACTAGCTGCCCGTGTAATGGGATACAGCCGGGTCCCCGAACCACCTGCCAAGATAATTCCCTTCTTCACTGTCACAGGTTTCATCTCCTCACTCACCGATTCCTAATCGTTCCCTCCGATAACTGCCATTAGTAATTCGCTGGCACCAATCTAAGTTGCTAAGATACCAGTCAACCGTTTTTACAATACCTGTTTCAAAAGTCTCTTGCGGAACCCAGCCAAGTTCCCGCTGTATTTTAGAAGCATCAATGGCATACCTCATATCATGACCGGGACGATCTTTCACAAAAGTAATCTGCTCCCGGTAAGATTTTTCGTCACTGCGCGGCTTCTTTTGATCTAAAATATCACATAAAGTATGAACAATGTCCAAATTGGTTTTTTCATTATGACCGCCAATATTGTACTTTTCTCCGGGAACACCCTTTTCTAAAACGGTCAGCAATGCCCGGCAATGATCTTCCACATACAGCCAGTCACGTACATTCCGACCTGTCCCGTAAATGGGAAGAGGTTTTCCCTCCAAAGCATTTAGAATCATAAGAGGAATCAGCTTTTCCGGGAACTGGTATGGACCGTAGTTATTGGAGCAATTGGTAATGATCGTAGGCAAGCCATAAGTATGATAATAGGCCCGGACCAAATGGTCGGAAGATGCTTTTGAGGCAGAATAAGGAGAATTAGGCGCATAAGGTGTTTCTTCAGTAAAGTAACCAGTTTCACCAAGAGTGCCATATACCTCATCTGTTGATATATGAAGAAACCGGAATTGATCTTTCTGTTCATCGCTTAGCCCTCGCCAGTATTTTCTAGCTACCTCTAAAAGAGAAAATGTTCCATTAATATTTGTTTTAATAAACTCACCTGGTCCGTCTATCGACCGATCTACATGGGATTCTGCCGCAAAATGAATAATTGCATTGGGGCGATACTGATCAAAAAACTTTTCAAGTGATATTAAATCACAAATATCACCTTGACTAAAAGTATACCCCAAATTACTTTTAACACCTCTTAAAGAGTCTAAATTCCCTGCATAAGTCAATTTGTCAAGATTTATAACAACAGTATCACTTTCCGATAAGGCAAGATGAACAAAATTACTACCTATAAAACCTGCTCCTCCAGTAACTAGAAGGTTGTTCATATATTAACGCCTCCCTATGTATGGTTCCAATAACGGCTATGCATACTAAGAACCCTTTTCCATCTTAATGGAATCATTTTTTCACTCATGCCTAATCGATACCCTAAATATTTAAGACAAGTTCTAGTGAAAACAGACGGAATTAAATACCACTTATCTCGACTTAGCAAAAATTTAATTTCTGACAAAACAAATCGGATTCCTTCTCCCTCTGCCTGGCCAAACCTTTCTCGAATCCAAGGTTCACACGAATGAAAAACTCCAATATCAAAATAACGTTTAAATTCTTGAGTAAAGGTATAATTATGGGAATGATAAACTTCCGCCTCAGCACAATAGGCTATTTTCCACCCTTGAAGAAGCATTTTCGCCGCTACATAGGTATCTTCACTCAATATAGTATGCTTTGGAAATCCGCCTACAGCTATTAAAGCCTCTCGGCGATAAGCGGCAAAAGAATTTGAAATAAATGCTGTTTTTATACCAAGCCTTGGCGCATCTGCCATAGATTTAACTGCACTCTGCGATAAATAGTTAAATAAACGGGCATGAGCACCAATCAGACCGGAATTTTCATGCGGTAATTGACGGCCATAGGCAACACCGATAGCGGGATCATCAAAACATTTTATTAATTTTTCCAACGCCATCGGGTTTGCTAGAAGAGCATCTTGTGTAAGAAAAATTATTAGATCTGCCTCGGGATTTATTTCAACTCCATGTTGGCGAGTTCCACCATGATTAAATTTATCTCTTTGTATTAATTTTACTTGAAATCCTGCTTTAATTGCTTTTTGCATTGTGTGATCATCTGATTCTGAATCTAAAACTAAAATTTTATTATTATCCAAAGTTTGGCTTTTAACTGCCTTTATCCATTCATCCCACATATCACCAGGATTTAGTGTGGGAACTATTAAAATATATTTCCCCATTATTAACCTCTTTCAAAATCTTCCGCATGGACTACTTCTAATTATCCTTTTTTAACTTAATCGTAAATAATACTGCTTTTTGTAATTGAAAAACTACATAAGAAAAATTATCACCCAAATTTAGAAAAAATAACTTTTCCAACAAAAGCTTCAAAAGTTTTAACATTGGTATATTTATTAATTGAAAAAGCAGAATGTATTTAAAAATTCTACTTTCTTCAAATTCCATAGGATGGAGCTTTGATAAAATAAAATAATTATCAATAGAAGTTACCATTCTTTCATAAACCTTTGATCTTTGTACTAAACCTAAATGTGTAACTTGATTATCAATATGTATTATTTTAAATTGCCTATGAATTCTAATTGCCCATTCCACATCTTCATAACCATATCCCTTAAAATCACCAAATACTTCTTTTTCGAGAACACATCTGTTTACTGCTACATTAGAGGTAAGAACATATCGCCACGGAGCCGTATTACGTATTACCGCGGGCTTCACATCTGTCATATTACTTAAAAACAAGTAAAACTTATATTCACTTTTGGAGACTGGTATTTGTTTATAACTTAAGCCTCCACATACCACATCATATTTTCTATTTCTGCAAAAGTTTATATACTTTTGCAGAAAAATATTACTATCCGGCAAGATATCACAATCTAAAAAAAGCAAATATAATCCATTAGATTCTTTGATTAATAAATTTCTAACAGCAGCTCTGCCTATGTTTGATAACAACTCTTTATATATTAATTTCAAATGTGGATATTTTTGAATAAAAAAATCCACATTTTTTCTATTTATTTTTTTTAGGTTTAAATCGCTAGACATATCATCCAAAATAACAATTTCTACATTATCTAACTTATTACTTATAATTTCTTTTATGAGCTTATCTAACAAATCAGATATATTCCAATTAAAAACTGGAATTAATACCGATAAAACTATTTCATTCATTATAAAATCCCTTCAAAAAAATCATAATAATTACAAAATATAACAATTAATATAGCTAAATAAATCCCAATTGCTTAATTATTTTTTCAACTCGTTCTTCCCACCTATGCTGTTGAACATAATTTATTAACGATACTTCGTGTTCTTCTTTAGAACTAAACGCATACTTGTTAATCTTTGCTATAAATTCTTGAGAATTTTTAGCAAGACAAGCCGGAGTATTTAAATATGTCAGTTCATCCCAAGACACCGATACTACAGGTAACCCACAAGCCATATATTCATATAACTTTAATGGATTAATGCTATTCACCAAGTCCCCGTGCCCCTGAACATCAAAGGGGATAATTCCCACATTGGCATGATGTAAATAGGCAGGTATCTCCTGATAAGATCGTTTACCTAAAATATGTATGTTTGAAGCAGACACTATCCTTTCTCTCGCCATTTTATCTGGACCAATCAATACAAAAGAAACATTAGGCAAACCTTTCGCTGCCTCATTAAATAAATTATAATCAAACCATCGATCTATCGCTCCCACATAGACTGCAATCGGAGATTTGATATTTTTGTATTCTAAAGGCTGTTGGTACGGTCCCTTTCTAAAATGTTCAAAATTAACTCCATTAGGCATATAAATAGTGTGTTTAGGCTTCATATCCTGTACATATTCTTGTAAATTATTGGCCGTATAAAGTACGCTATCTACGCTTGAAGCTAGTTCTTGTTCCATCCTTTTCATCGTAGCTGTACACTTACTAAATCCGGAGAGCTTATCTGCTATTCTAAAAACAGATTTTTTATAATTAAGATATTTTAATAAAAAAGAAAAATTCACTGTATCAAAATAAACTAGATCAACCTTTTTAAACTCGGCATGCTCAATTCTTTCTAGAAGATTAGGTATAGTAGCCCTGAACCAGTTCCGATGAATCCATTCACTTTTTAGTATGGGCTTATTATGTGGTGTGAACAAAGCCCCTGGTATATAGGTCCACAAATGCTCATCCAAATCTGTTATCCCTCCAGAACGATATATAATATATCGTTCTTTAAGCTCATTAGATATCCCTGATAATATATGCAACGGTGATATAGGATCAGATACAAAAGCAACCTCCCACCCTTGTTTCACAAAACTACGAGCAATATGATGACTTCCTACTTGAAACGGAGATCCCCAGTAATTTCCACAAGCCATTAACATTTTTTTTGCCATTAGTCGCTACCTCTTCATGATAACTTTTCAGTTAAGTTGTTGCACTCCCTATATAACTTTCCATAACCATTTGAATACAGATTTGTATGTTTAATACTACTTATCCCTACCCCATAATCAAAGACGGTAATAAAACGAGTAGAAATTTCAACAATCCGGTAGACCTTATCACCAAAACCTGAATGCGTTCCAACAAAGCCCGATCGATCAAAAAGTAGAACTTCATAATCGGCTATCCGATCCAATTGAAATAATCCCCAGATACCCGGTCTCCAGCCATTTTGCTCCATTCCTGGTATCTGTGGCGTAAAATGAGAATTTGTTGAGCGAAAGACATTACGTTTCTCAAGTAATGGCGTGTAAACATAAGTACCGGGATCACGAATAACATCCTTACCATTCATATACAACTCAATACTCAACTGATCATTATGAGCATGTCCCCCGTTCCTGCACTGTCCAACGCTTCCACAACGTATCGCCAAATATAAATGTTGGGATTTATATATATATAAGCCAAAATTCGGATAACTAAATACTTGTAAATGATCGACTATATTTCTATCTTGTTGGTCAGCAAATATTGACACTTTAGGCTGCCCATAGACACTCTGCAAATGGCATTTCCACTGGTTCAAATCTCTTTCAGAAACAATATAACGGTTATATGCAACAGCATGTGTCAAATTTTTTTTCAAATGATAAGACCGTATGACCTTTCCAACCAGTAAACTTTCTACCAAAGCCTTTTCTAAATTATCTCTTCTAACCTTTTGAATGAAATCCTCACGCTTAAATAATACTCCCCCCACCGCTAAAATATGTTGATGGTCTAAGATGTTTTCATCATAGTATAGTGCATTCTCAGGTAAATCCTCATATCCGTCCAGATTACTATACTTTAAGACAGCCTCCTTAACTGTCATTTCATTATAAGAAGGCCATAGTTTAAAAAAACGACCACTATCATTATCACCAATCTGAGGGATTTCGCCATTTGGCTTGGTAATATGTAAAGTAAACTCACACGCTCTTTCTAATCGTTCCCAAAACCAATCAGGAAACAGTTTCTCCTGGTTGATATTATATAATTGTTCTGAAACTTCCTTGAGTTTCGGCTTTACATGATGCTCAGTCACATTATAGCTAATAAGAGCCATTTTCTTTTCTTTCGGCAAATTTAAACAGAGGATCGCACAATATAATATAATTTCTGTTGACAATCGGTGATAACTCGTTGAAGCTTCAAAGTTGCTGCCATCAGGATGAAATTCATGCTCCACCTCACTAATTAATTCCTGAATAGCGAAAGCTAACCAACAGTCTATTTCTTTATCAGATTCCAAATGTACCGCCACATATAATAGTCCGGCTATATCTGAAAGATAATGATTCGAGCGTAAGTGAGGAGTATATTCTAAATTATTAATGATATGATTACCATGATCATAGACAGCACATGCAAATATTTGTTGAAATTCACTATCAAACTTTGCGCCTGCTGCTTTAAATAAGTCATAGGCCATTAACCAATTAGCAACTCTTATTCCAACATCCATTGTACACCGCCAATTGACACCAAAACGGGGCGGATTATTGGCGATAAAATCTAGAATTTGATTCCGGTACTGAGAAAAATACTTTTTTCTCTCCCCCGTGTCAGCAACCATGTATGCATATGCCAACACCACCAAGTGCTGCATTCTAGATAATTCCCATGGCACTTTAATATCTATACCCGGTTTATGACCATAATTGATATTCACATACCAGCTTTTTTCAGACCAACGATAACCAGATTTAAAATCTAATTGCCAATCTATAGGCTTATAATTAACATCAATTAGTGATGCTATTTTTTGTGATTGTTTTAAGTTGGCGCGATTAATTCTACTTCTCAAGTTCTCTTTATAACCCAACTCACTATCAGTATAACAATAGCCTTCTAAACCTCTTGCCTTCACACCATAATATATTGAACTCCAACCGGAACCAAGTAAATCAAAATGATGTTTGTTATAATAATAGGTATAGCCCAAAATCAGTTCTTTATGAGTTTTTAATTCATTAAACTGCATTAAAGAAAAATTAAATTTAATTGCATTAATGTTATTATCTTTTTTCATATACGTTGAGAGTAATTGATCTCTAAAAAAAAGTTTCTTTTCCTTAATATTTCGCCAAAATAATTTTATAGCTTTTAATAATACTATTTGAAAGGGCAATTTTCGTGCTTTATGAATATAATAAAAAAACTTCATTTAATTCACCTTATATAAAGTTTTGCTATTATGATTATACTTCAACTCATTTAAAATACGTAAAACATGTTGATCCCAAGTGTAATAATTCGAAACAAATGCCCTAGCTTTATGTCCCATTTTATTACGTAATAATTCGTCCGCAGCTAGAACCTTAATGCCTTCGGCAATCTCAACAATATTTCCTGGCTCAATTAAATATCCAGTTTCATTATGACATAAAATTTTTCCTATCTGTTCCAAGTTTGACGCTACAATTCCTTTTTCCATAGCCATATATTCAAATAATTTGGTTGGACTACCAAAAAATTTCGTTCCATCGGCATTTTGTATATGTGGGGACACCAAAATATCACATGCATCCAGGTAATTGACTGCTTCCTGCTGAGGAACTAAACCGGTAAAGATTACTTTGTCTATAAGATTATCTTTAGCTATAATTTTTTTTGTTTCACCTAATAAAACCCCATCACCAATCAAAAGAAATTTAACTTTGTCTAGCAAATTCTGATTATGTTTATAGAAATAACTTATAGCGCGAGCTAACTCCAAAACACCATGCCACTGTCCAAAAGTTCCTATAAAACCAACTACAATATGACAATCTAAACCATATTGTAGTCTAATTTTCCCTCCTTGCTTATTAGAAGAGAATTGTTTTATATCAACACCATTAGGATTAACCAGAATTTTATTAGAGTCAACGCCTGCTAGAATCAAATCTTCTTTTAATACTTCAGATACCACAACTATAATATCTGCATATTTTAGATTATAATGTTCAACAAACTTAACAAGCGGTAATTGTATGATTTTTTTGTACAAAAATTTCACAGTATTAACCAAAAACGATTTCGATTTTACATTCCAATTTTTTATTTTCCAGACATCAGACGAATTAAATTCTAAAACAAATGGGATTTGAAATTTCTTTGCCAAATATGCGCCTGCAAAAGAACCGCCTGAATATCGCTGATAAATAAAATCACTTTTTAGGCTCTTTCGCAGCTTTATAATAAGCTGACAACTGTATAATAATTCTCTGATATAAAAAGGAATGAGATACATAATGCAGTGACTAGGTTTAATAATATTAATTACATCCTTTACTCCTGTCAGTTGATCATTAGAAATTACATCTAATTTGATATATTTACGAAATGAATTTATAACTCCTGCCGTATGCCCAACAGATCCTCCTGCCGATAAATTAAACCAAAATACCGTTCTCAGGTATAATCCTCTCATCTTTATACATTCCCTTTTTTATTAATTATCTTATCAAGTTTACGCTGCAATACCGAACTCCACTTGCCTTTTTGTGTAATATTAACTAAAAAGTCATCATATTGTTCATCAAAATTAAGATCTGAAAAACAACAGAAAACACAATCCTTATTTTGTTTAAGTCCTTGCAAAACCTTGTGATATTGCTCAATTAAATTCTTATTAACGGTAATTTCACCATATTTCGCCGTTCGAAAATTATACGGCAAATTTAAAAAATTAAAGCTATGTAAAAAAAGTATGATTATTGAATCCATTGGCATTTTAGCTATTACTGAAAGTATTTCCTGAGCATTAGAACCATACCGAAAGTCTAATTTCTGATAACAGCTTTTCTTTATCCCAGGCCAGTATATTACATCACGTTGATAGACGGTTATTGGGATTTCCAATATGCCATTAACCTGGAATGGAGCATTGTAAAGAACTGCTTTGTATAGACAAACCTCATTTCCATGCAAAAAAGACGTATCCATAACAATACCTTCATCTTTCAATACCTGGAATGTATCATAATTTATCCCATAACCGCCTGCCCGATGCACACTAACTTCATACCCTGTCCACTCATATATTTTTTTCTTTCCAAATGCAATAATTTTTTGTTGTTCTTTTTCATTATATTGATGCAAATATCTACGTCTACGATCAAATTTACTTGAAGGATGGGTATGTAGCTCTATTTTATGTCCGTTTTCCATAATTGAATTGCATAATATAGCAAATTTTTTATCTCCAGCAAACTCACATGGATAAGCATCAACAAAATGGGTAACAATTGCCTTATATTCATTTGCAATTTCGTTAATAAGTGTATAGCCGACTGTTTTATCAAAAACTTTGCCTTCAATAAATATTTCAAAAGCATTATTTATATCTTTTGATAATTCTCCCAATTCTGTATCACAAGTTATTAATATTTTTTTCATTTACATCTTTTTTCTAACAATAGCAAGTATTTCTCTATGCTCAAACCATACATCATAAGCACCTTCTCCTAATATTCTTAAAAAGAACTTTACTATCTTCACTAAAAGTGGTCGAATAAATCCAAAAGCAATTTTCTGTTTTAGTGTACTAATAAAAATATATGAGGCCGGTACTACTTCCACATCACGGCTATCAAAATATAGTCTATAAATATCAGCTAGACTTTCCCGAGTATAACCTATCTCGTGTGTAAAATCCATGTACCGTTCATGATTGCTAAAAATCCAGTCCATGTTAGGGACTTGCACTAGTGCAACTCCTCCTGGTTGGAGTGCATCATATACCCTCTTAACAAACTCTTCCTGCTTATCTTTAGGGATATGTTCCATGACATCCTTTGAAATAATCACATCATATTTTCTATGACCATCTAAATAATCAAACACATTTGTACTCTCAGCACAAAACCCCATATCTTTAGCCATTTTTATATCTTCTAAAGATAAATCAATTCCTTTTACATTAGTAAAGCCATATTTCCGCAAAGCGGAGAGCATATATCCACGATTGCACCCAATCTCCAAGATCCCTCCCTCCCTTTTGTGGGAAATATGCGGGAGATAGTGGGTTTTAAATAGATCCTCAATAAAATTATTCTGTTGATCCTTATTTTCATATAAAAAATCACTTCGTATTGTTTTATATGATTTAAAGATTTTATCTTGTGTCTTCATTGAATACGCCTCCACCAATTAAACAATGAGTTTTTCATACTATTTAGTATTAGCTGCCCCCCAAAAAAGCTATGACTCGTACCACCAAAACGTGTTTTGAACAAACTAATACCTCTTTCCTTGCTGCCAGTTGCAGCATCAAGTGCGATACCGCCAAAATCATAATATAGTATATTTTCACTTTTAAATTTTTTTATTATTTCCCAGTGCAATAGATTTGCAGCCCCTGTTATTGGTTTACTTTTTGAAGCTCCATGCCAATAAACTGCTTTCCTTTGAGACACTAGCATAAAAGCAGCCGCTTGAATACATTCTTGATGCACTGCAAAAAATATACGACAATTGCCCGTAGCCATTAATGCCTTATAATGATTTATCAATTCTTGTTTAGCTACACCAGAAATATTAGAACGAGCATAAGTTTCTTGGGACAAATCAAAATATGTGCTTATGGCTTCCCAAGATGTGTCTTCTAATATCTGTACCCCTTCCTTTATAGCTTTTCGTATAACATTTCTATGTTTAGAATGAATACCATCAAATAGCTCTTCTTCACTTTTACTTAAATCTATAATATTACTGCCATACTCATGAATTGGATAGAAACCTAGATCCCACAATATCTTTCGATCAGGAAATCTTGATAGAGTAATAGAGTAAAATTCAAATTTAAATGGTTTAAACCTTTTTATTATTTCTCTCACTGCAAGGTCTATATATTCCGGATTGCAGTTTGTTGGTTCAGCATTAGCCTGTATATAACCAAAGTATTTATATCCTCGAAAAAAAACAAGCCACCTAAATACAACTACATTATCCTTTATTATTTCTATAAAAATGGGCGTCATTTTAACAGATTCAGCACATGCAGCCTCATACAATTGGGCAGGATTGCCGTTTTTTTGTAAAACATCGTGATTCCAAATAGAACGATCTACTTCCATACTTGATTTTAAAAAACAATTCACAATAACTTCTCCAGTTTAATTATTTTTTCATCAGTAATAAAATCCAAATCAATTAATAATAAATGATTTTTAAGATATTCTATATTATTATTATATTGTCCATTCCACATTGGTTGAAAAGTAGGCCAGACTCTACGAGTCTTAATATTAATTTTACTAAATATATCTTCTAGTTTATAAATATTGTTATGTTTAACTACATATTGCGTAAATGTATTACCTTCAAAATCTCGTAAGTAAGCTGGTATTATTTTATCTAGTTTAGAAGCTATCATTTGTCTCTTCTGGATAATATTGTGTAGATTATTTATGGAACTTTCAATATAATTCTTTTGTTTTACAGTCATTCTTGTATCAAAAACGGGATACCTACCCTTATTTTGATTATCCGTAATTTTGTAAAAATAATTAGGAATGTATAGGTTTAATTCTCTTAAAATTTTTATAAAAATCCTAGGAAATAATAAATGATGAAGCATCTTGTCTTCAACATTATTCCGATCTTTTGTTATAGCTGACAAATATTTAAATGTTTCATAATCATTAACAAATGAATGAAAAAAGTTTTTATGTTGTTCCTGGAGCTTATCCGCATAATCTTTTAACGATAAATCACGAAAATAAATTGCACCTCCAGCAGGATTATTTAATGATTTTGAAAAAGAAAATATGGCAATGTCCCCAATATATCCTATTTCTCTATTTTTATCTGGGTCTCTTGCGCCTAGAGAATGAGCACAATCTTCTATATGAATTAAACCTAAATTAGTCGAAATATTTTGTATTTCATAAACATTTTTATTAAAAGAACCAAAGTAATGATGTGAAATAATTGCTATTACATCTTTATCGAGCTTAGATTGTAAATCATTTATATCCATACTTAAATTGCTTAAGTTGACATTAACAAATACCGGATCTCCTCCTGCTTGAACAATCGCTGACGGCACTGTAGTATTACAAGTAAAGGCTGGAATTATAACTTTTTTACCTTGAACCCCTATAGATAGTAAAGCTAAATAGAGAGCCGTTCGCCCATATGATGTTAATATAGCATTATTCATTATATGCCTCTTTTAATCAATTTCTCATATTTTACTTTATACAAATAAAAAGCATATAGCATAGAAATAAAACATGCTGTAGCTGCGCCGTATTTACCAAAGATCGGAGTTAAAAGTATATTAGAGAGTAGACTTACTGCTGTCATTTGGTATGCCATCTTTTTTTGTAGTACCCCATGACCATTACTTGCCAGCCAAGAATTATAAGGTTTGTAGCCTGCTTGGCACGAGACAGCAGCTACCAAAATGAGTAAAACTATAAAACTTTCTTTAAAATCTCCGCCTAAATAAAAATGAGTAATAATAAATCCACCTGAAACCGCAGCTATTACAGAAATAATAATGCCATAGTAATTAAAGTTCAAAACTTTTCTTGAAATTTCCTCACTTCCAGCAAAATCTCTGAACTTCGAAGAAGCCAAGGCGATTGAAAAGCTATTTACAGGATTAGCTATAGAAAAAGCCATTGAATATATTCCAACCTCTTTAGCTCCTGCAAAAAACGATACTAACATTTTATCAATTTGATAAGCAGCCACATCGACAATTCTTCCTAAATACAAGTGTTTCCCGTAGCATTGATTTTCTTGATGTATTTTCTTAAAATTAATAATTAGATTAGTGAATTTCGGACGTTTCCATAAAACACATCCCAAAAAGGCTGCTAAACACGTACAAGAAAACATCATGGATACCCATAGCGGTGTTAATTGATTAATAAAATATAAAACAAAAACGGCAAAAAGAAATAAAAACCTCCATAAAACATTGAATACAGACAGTGTTAGAATTCTATTGCAACCTTTCATAACCAATTCAAAAAAGAAAGGTAATATAAAAGAAAACGAAACAATAGAAAGAGCGCGTAAAATATCACCAATTTTGTCTTCAAAAACTTTATCGATAATAAAAGAAATGATAATAATAGTTATAACATAGCCTATTGAAATTAAAGCAGTAATAACCAATAATGCCCCAATAAGTTCATCTTCCTTTTCTTTTGATTGATTTTCCGCCAATAGTTTAGAGCCACTAGCAAAATATCCAAATTCAAAAAATATAGAACAAAAACTCAAAACTGCCACTGTAAAAGAATAAAGACCAAATTGTTGAGCTCCCATGTTCTTTGCTAAAATCATGTTGGAAATAAACCCAAAAACCAAACCTAAGATTTGTGATATAAACAAACACGTTGTTTGACGTGAAGTTTTATTACTTAAAATTATTTTTATTTTTTTCATTCAATCACCGTTTAGCATGCCCATACCAGGCGGATGTAGTATGAACTTCAAATTAATTTTTATATTTTCTTATAAATGTCAACTACAAAATAAAACGTTTCCACCATAAAACAAAATTGAACAGATACCAAACTTGTCCACTTTCTCCCCTCTCAATTAAACGCTCAATTTCACTAATTTTAAAATAATCTGTTTCTGAGCAAAATTTTTTTAATTCAATCTTCATTTCTGTTCCTAGCTGTTGATAAAACCATTCTGATATAGGTACACCAAAGCCTTGTTTTCTCCTATCTATTAAATTGTCTGGGATTATTCCTCTTACTGCTTTTTTGAGAATGTATTTATTAATTGAGTTCTTTATTTTCAGATCGGAAGGAATACTCATAGCTAACTCCACAAACTTATGATCCAAGAAAGGTACACGCGCTTCAAGCCCAGCTCCCATTCCCATTTTATCCACACGCGCCAATAGCAATTCAGGTAATCGCAATCTTAAATTTGAATATGACATCCATTGCACTAAATCATCCTGCCATGCTTTAGTTTTAAACTCATTGAACATCGGTCTTATTACATCCCAAGAAGATAAACTCTGCCACTTTTGTTTCATTCTAGGCGAAAGTAATCTCTGTTTTTGAATATCTGACATCTCTTGGTTACACCCGAAGTAAAGTGGATAGTGTAGACTACTACGATTTAACCATTCAAAACTCATGCCTACATCTTTACCCATGGTTTTTAAAGCAAGTTTTCCAGTATTAAACAAAAAAGAATTCCCATATTTGCGTCTCATATTATCAAGCTTTAGAACTTTAGTCCAATATGGATATCCCGCAAACAATTCATCGGCGCCTTCTCCTACTTGACACACGATAGCGCCGCGATCCCGGGCTAATTTAGAAACATAATATACCGGAACACAGACTGGATCAGCAATGGGTTCATCCTGTAAATGTACCATGCGGGGTAAAAAGTCCAGCAGGTCATCTACATCTAACAACAGTTCATGATGTTCCGCGCCGACTACATTTGCCATCTGCCGCGCATAATGTAATTCATTTTGGTAGCTTTCATATTTCCCCTTATAACCGATGGAAAAAGTCTTGACTCCTCCGCTCATGCCTTCTGAAAACAAGGCGGCATTTGTACTAGAGTCAATTCCCCCCGATAAAAAAACACCAACGGGAACATCGCTTACCTTACGTAAGGTAACCGCTGTTCGCAATTCATTTAAAATCATCTCCGCAATATCTTCTTCAGGCACTTTAGAAAGTGGTTGTGTATGGTCCAAGACATCCCAGTATTTTTGTTCATAAGTATCACCGTTCATGCGAATTCTTAACCATGTCCCAGGTGACAGTTTTTTTATTCCGGCAAATAGTGTCTGAGGAGCAGGAGTAGTTAAAAAAGACAAATAGTGGTAAAGGGCCTCTTCATGCACCAATCGTTTCTGCTCCGGATCTTTTAGTAAGGCTTTAATTTCGGAGCCAAACGTGAGTCTACCATGATGGATACTGTAATATAAAGGTTTAATTCCGACACGATCACGTATCAACCACAGTTCCTGCCGCCGTGCATCCCATAACGCGATGGCAAACATTCCACGGAATTTCTCCAAACAGTTAATTCCCCATTGTTCAAATGCATGGAGAATCATTTCTGTATCTGAATGGTCAGTTTTCCAAGTATGTCCCCCAAGTGCTATTAGCTCTTTTCTGATTTCCGCATGATTGTAAATTTCACCGTTAAAAACAACCCAAAGTGAGCCATCTTCATTGCTCATTGGCTGGTTTGCCATATCAGATAAATCAATAATAGATAACCTGCGGTGCCCCAACCCAATCCGTCTGTTCGTGGAGACCCATGTACCTCCGCCATCCGGACCTCTATGTATCATTTCATCGCGCATAGAGGTAATATATGCTTCTGTAATTTGAAAATTGCCGCTGTCAAAAGTAAGAGCGCCGACTATTCCGCACATACTGCTCCCTCCAAGTGCTCCGATACTTTGAACGCAATTTCCATCGCTTGTATCTGCTGCCACAAAGGTATCGGCCATTCGCCACCATTCTGGATAGTTTTCGCTAATATTTCAATTTCTTCATATTGACCTTTTTCACTTAATTTTGTTTGTAAAGAGCCAATTTTAGTTCCTGCTGCTTTCAATGATTTATAATCATCCAAAATCAATACTTTCCCATCAAAAAAAACTTCCATTTGTTCCTTGGGATAATCCGTTGCCCCCAACGCCGTATATGTCAATGTTGCTACGGAACCATCCTCATAAGACACAGTGGCAACGAAATTGTCTTGAGAGCTATAATAGCCCGTCGTAGGAACTATAGACTGTGCCTGAACATTTCGCACCTTACTATTTGTGAGGAAGTTAAATAGATCATAAATATGACAGGCTTCGCCGATATTTCGCCCGCCCCCTTCTTCAGTATGCACCCAGTGATTCAACGGAATATACCCTGCATTCATCCGATAATTAATCATCAGGGGATTTGTCCTTTGAGAAGTTAGTTGATACATCGCCTGCGCATAACGCGAGAAACGGCGATTAAAGCCTGTCAGTAAGACAGGAGCTGTTTGATCAGTTGGTAAGGATTCATAAAATTTTTTAATCTTATCCAATTCTTCATTTGATAGTGCAAGAGGTTTCTCCACCAATACATGTTTTCCCGCTCTCAATGCCTGCAGTGCCATATTCGTATGTAAATTATGCCGGGTAGCAATAACAATTAAATCAATGTTCGAATCATTTAATAACTCTTGATAGTCTGTTGTCGAATACTCCGCCTCAAATTGACTAGCCACAGCTTTCGCGTTGTGCCCAGTCCGACTCATAACCGCTTTTAAATGAAAATAGTCTGACAATAATTTTATATTAGGTAAATGGATTCCTTTAGCAAAACCACCTGCTCCAGCCAATGCAACACCTATTTTACCTTCTGCTTTGCCTCTTGCTGAAAGGTTATACACTTTTCTTTTAGTCTCCAACTTTTCCTTTGGATACTCCAACAATACGATCATGGGCCTATCCTGACCGTTTTTTAAGGCTTCATACGCTTCTGTAGCCTTCTCAATCGAATAAGTCTTTTGAATTAGCAGATTAACTCGGACTTTCTCTTCTGAAACAAGCTTTAAATATTCTAGCATATTACGATTTTCGGTCCAACGGACATAGCCAATAGGGTAATCCAAGCCCTTTTCTTCATAGTTTTCATCATAGCGTCCCGGACCGTAAGAGGAAGAGATAAAAAAGTCCAGTTCTTTCTGATAGAAGTCAGCGCGGTTTAAATGCAAACCAACATCGCCAACCAACACAACCCGTCCCTTTCGGCGGCACATCTTAAAGGCAGTAGACACTACCGCATCAGAGGGAGTCGCCGCCGTTATAATAACACCGTCGGCACCATTTCCCTCCGTAAGGCGAATTACCTGCTCCACATCCAGATCGTCATCGGGATGTATCCCGTAGTCTAATCCCAATTGATAAGCCATATTGATTCTACTACGATCTATTTCAACTCCAATAACACGGCATCCATTGGCTTTCAACAATTGAACTGTTAATTGTCCAATAATTCCCAACCCAATAATAACAAAAGTTTCTCCTAAAGTAGGGTTGCTACGACGCACTCCCTGCATAGCGATTGCACCAACTGTCACCGTGCTTGCTTCTTTAGAGTTTAAACCTTTTGGAATTTTCGCAACCAAGTTATGAGGGACAGATATATATTCCGCATGAAAAGCACACTGAGCGCCCGCGCAAGCTACATAGTCACCTGGTTTGAGATCATGAATATCTTCCCCGCATTCTACAACTATACCAGCCGCCGAATATCCGGTGGGAGAACCACTAGAAAGTTTCCCTGCCACGACTCTTCTTGTCTTTTCAATTCCTTGTGACATAACCATATCAAAGACTTTTTTTACTTTTTGCGGCTGCTGAATAGCCCGTTTCCATAGCGGCACCGCACTTCCTTTTACTCCGCTCATCTCCGTACCCGCCGAGATGCAAGAATACTCCACTCTGACTAATACAGTACCTGCGGACACCTGCGGTGCCGGAACTTCTTCTACTGTCGCCATGCCTTGCTTTATAATCACTTGCTTCATTGCCACATCCCTCGTGTATCAATAACAATTTTTTCTCCAAGCATAGACAAATTCACACAGGAAAAAACCTTATGATTGACTAGCAACACAACAACGTCAGCTTCATGGATAGCTTCTGTTATAGAAGCCATTCGAATATTTTCAAATTTGATAAGTTGCTGAGGCAATCGTGCAACATGGGGTTCAACAGCTAGAATTTGATAATCAGGATTTCCTGCCAAGCTCTCAACAATTTGGACCGCAGGACTTTCTCGTAAATCATCGATATCTGGCTTAAATGCCAACCCTAAACATGCAATAACCGGCTTTTTAAATTTATCACCATAAGCTACAATTTTATTAACAATATGTTTAGGTTTAAACTCGTTTACTTCTCTGGCCGCACGTATCAATTTTGCTTTTTTCGGCGCCGCATCCACAATAAACCAGGGATCAACAGCAATACAGTGACCGCCTACGCCTGGACCTGGCTGCAAAATATTCACCCGTGGGTGCCGATTAGCAAGATGTATAAGCTCCCATACATTAATATCCAGTTCCTCACAAATAAGTGAAAGTTCATTGGCAAAAGCAATATTCACATCACGAAAAGCATTTTCCGTTAGCTTAGACATTTCCGCTGTCCGTGAATCCGATAATAATAATTCGCCTTTTACAAACTTCTGATATAATGCCTTAGTCTTTTGCGCCGATCTTTCATCAATTCCTCCAATAATGCGATCATTCTCCACTAACTCACGCAAAATCTGTCCAGGAAGAACACGTTCTGGGCAGTGAGATAGGTACACACTCTCCCCTTTCTTATCTTCAAAACCATCTCTACGTCGGGACACTCTCAGATCAGGACGAATTTCACGTAACCATTCTCCAACTTTTTCTGTCGTCCCCACTGGGCTTGTCGACTCTAAGATGATCAGATTCTCCGGTTTTACGTAGGGAGCAATTGACTTAACTGCATCTTGAATATACGACAAATTAGGGCTGTGTTCATCTGTAAAAGGAGTCGGGACAGCTATTATAAAGACATCGGCCTCTTTCGGTTCAGAAAAAGCCTTTAGCTTACCACTCTGCACTGCAGCCTTTACCATCACGTCAAGATCCGGTTCATATATGTGAACTTGTCCACAATTAATCATATTTATTGTTTGCTCGTTCACATCGACCCCATATACTTCAAATCCCTTTGTTGCCAGTAAACTCGCTGTTGGTAACCCTATATACCCTAGACCTATTACACATATCTTTTCATCATAGTTTAAAATCGACATGATATAACCCACTCTCACTAGTTTTAGTATGCTCCCCTTTTATTCAGTACCACGTCCAATGTTTTGAGCAATAAAACAATATCCTGCCATAGTGACCAGTTCCTTACATACCAGGAATCCATTTTAAGCCTTCCTTCAAACTCTATTTCATTCCGTCCGCTAACCTGCCACAAACCGGTAACCCCCGGTACGGTTTCCAGAATAGCATGGGCCATATATCCCATACGCGCTCTTTCTCTTGGCAGATATGGCCGAGGTCCTACAAGACTCATATTACCAATAATTACGTTAAATATTTGCGGTAACTCATCTAAGCTGTATTTTCTTAACCAAATTCCAACTTTCGTAATTCGCGGATCATAGCCTTTAATTTTTGCATATTTATCCCATTCTTCTTTAGCCTCGGGACTTTGTGCAAAATAATCAGCCAGCATGGCATCCGCATTAGGATACATTGTCCGGAATTTGAAACACCAAAACAGTTTTCCCTTTTTCCCTAATCTTTTAGCAACGTGAAATACTGGTCCTTTAGAGTCAGATTTAATGGCTATTCCTATTAATAACAAAACAGGAATAACCATCAATAAAACAGCAATTCCCGTCACTATATCAAACATCCGTTTAGCCACTCGGTTTCGCCAATAGGAAAGATTATTTTTCATTCTAAGCATTATTGTCTGTTCGTTGTACAGGGCTTCTACTTCCATATTGCTTAATGGAACACCAAATAAATCAGGCACAATTGTTATGTTTTTAACACAAGGCTGAATTCGATAAATTAAACTTAACAGTTCACTTCTTTCCAAGCCAGGAACAGCAATAATTATGTCTTCTACAGCACTGTTCATAATAACAGCATCGGCGTTGTCAAATGTTCCCACGTGGGGATAAACGCGGGTCAACGGCTTATTTTTACAGTTATCTTCGATTACACCCACAATCTTATATCCCAAATTTCCATCCTTAGTAAAGCTATTTGCCAGTAATTCAGCGGTTTTTCCAGCCCCAACAACAATAATCGGCTTCTGCCACAAGTTACCACTCAACAATAGTCGTTTTACCGTATACCTTGCAATAACCAGACAGATAAAACTGATAAACCAACTTAGGCAAACAAATATTCTTGAAACATCCGCCTCTTTCATAAAATACATAACAACAATCATTAAAGCACTTACATAAGTACACGCTTTAAATAATACTTCCGCACTCTTCCACAGAGGCAACCGTTTATTGTATAATCCTCCGTAAGCTAAAAAAAACAAGTAAATAATGGGTACAATTATATATGTGTATGTGTTATTAACATGAAAAGGCTCAAGGGAAGGAACAAAATATAATAATATATCACCACGGATGTATTCTGCGAATAAGATAGATAAAACAATAGCCCCATAATCAAACAAGGCAAGAAACATAGGGACACTATAACGTCCAATCCGGGAAAAAATACTTTCTGAGGATATGGAGGTTGTTTCGATAATAACGTTTTTTGACATTCCATCCACATTAATTCCCCTTTTCGTGTTACTCACTACTTAATGCTTCGACATAATTGCCTATTTTCCCTGCAAAATCCGCATTTCCCAATAATCGCCACTATTATTAATTGCTATTTTTTCACAGGCCGTGTTCATTATCAAAGAAAAGACTTACTCCCATGAAAAACCATAATATTTTCGCCAAAAAGGGAGCCCAAAAAATATGGTCCACTAATGAACTAACTGTAATGGCGATAAGCAGTGCCAAAATCGCCGCGTGATATCCCTTATGAGTTTTTCTCCATACTGTAATTAACTCTTTATACATATGAAATAACAGATACAAAAAAGCAGCTAAACTGGGGAGTCCAGTTTCTGCGGCCATCATTAGAAAACTGTTATGTGCATGGGGATTAGATTTTTCCGGTGATAGAGGATTGATATATCGAGCATTGTAGATTTCTCTGAACTGATCAAAGCCAACCCCGGTCAAAGGATAATCCCGGATCATATTTATGCTTGATTGCCAGATATAAATCCGGACATAATTGGACTGCCAGTTCGGATCAAACAATGTTTTCACTCGCGTTATATAGAGCGGTGCCATCGCGCCAATCAATATAAAAGCAATGATTACCCCAGCGACTACTTTCCTTTTATGCTGCCGAAGTCTATCTCGCAGCATAAATGCGACCGCTAATAGAGCCACTCCTGTTCCTATCCAGTCACCTCGGGCCTGTGTTAAAATTAATGCAATAGAACAAATAAACGCGCAAAATAAATAAATCAGCCGTTTGGAAAATGACAACGTTTCAATAAGAAAGGCACTGATAATAGGCAGCGCTATTTCTAAAAAAACTCCAAACATAACATGGTGCATATAAAGTCCTGTAACATACAAGTGCTTTGTCTTTATAAATTGGTATATAGCATAGAAGGACGCGGTTACTGCCCCTGCAATATAGCTATTTAGAATTGTCTCAGTGGGAACCTCTTTTCCCCTAACTCGACAGGATTGTACCGCAGCGAACAAAAAAAACGGCAATACATACACTATCATGCGTGGATATTCCTGATAGCTGGAATGAACATCCGTTGAAAAAGGTAATGTTAGAAATATTGTAAGGAAAAGTACGCCCAGAGGTTTTACCAGTGGTTGTTGAACAAATTGTCCTATACTCATTTTGTATTCGGCCAGCAAAATGACACAGGTAATGACACTTAACCCAAAAAATAAATTAGCTGGTGCCTTACCAATTGGAGTAAAAAAAGCAAAGGCACAAAGAGAATACCAAAACAACTTTTCTTTTGAGAATGATGTAATCAATATCTCACCTCATTAATAATACTTATAACGACATCAAATTCATTTAAAACATATCCAACTTTTTAACTAATTCTTCTTTATTTAACTATTTTCCCTTTCTCAATACGCCACCATGACAAAGCCCGCATAGCATCAATGGTTTGTTGAATGGAATCACGTGTTCCTAAAGTCCTGGCTGTTCCGTCAAAATCTTCAGCGTCTTGTGCCTGTATCTTTCCGATCGCATCTGGAGTAATCCAAACATTGTGGCTAAAACCGATTGAACTGCCTCGTGTTAGACTGTCTCCTAACGAATAGTACCCAAAACCTTGCGGGGCTATCAATTCAATCAAGGTGGGGATAATATTAATATGACTGCCTGCCGCCGCAGCCGGAATGACCCCTTTCTGGATTCCCGTCCCATAAACCACCAGGGGAATACTATACCGGTCGAACAGGGTCGGAGTTTTGCTGATATTGGTTCTATCGGCATGATCACCAGTAATGACAAATAAGCTCTCTGGCTCCTTCTCTCTCATTTTCAAAACAAACGCAGCAATCTGCCGGTCAGTATACCAATAGTGACCCAGCCGTTTAAGTAAGTCCTTGTCATCTCTGGCCTCCGCCGGTAGCGCTGCAGCCACCTTGTTTTCATCAAAGCCTTCCTTCGCCAGATCAATCGTATAAGGAGCATGATTGGAGACAGTCAAAATAACATCAAGGGTCGGCGTATCATCGGTAAATGATGCGGCAATGGCGTCAAACAAATACCGGTCGTCGCTCCCCCACACATTACCGGACTCGCTATGAAAATCGCTCACCCCATAAAAATTATCAAATCCTTGCGCCAACACAAAAGCCTTAATCCGCTCCCAAGAACTTGCACCACCATACCAAAAATTAATTTTATAGCCCAGCTTTTTAAATTGTGGCGCCAGAGCGGTAGCGTATGGTTCTTTATAGGATTCCGGATGATAGTTCGGATACAAGCTTACATCAGATAAGCCGCTGACTATTGCCGTTACCGCCATGGGCGTAAACGCGCCGTTCGGTACAAACGCCGGGATATGAACAGCATCTGGGCGGGCCATGATCCCTTTAATCCCATCAGCAATATGTAGACTGCTATAGGAATCCAAAAGCGGCCACTGGGCAAAGCTTTCCCCTAAGATGATAAAAATATGTTTTGGCTTAGGTATTTTGGCTCCTTGCGCTTGTTTGGCAAAGGCATGATCAATTTCATTCGCCGTAAAGTTACTACCCGTAAGATACGCCGCGTAACCGCGGACTTTCGCTGCATCAATCCTCAGATCCGCCCCTTCCTGTACCCGCTCCTGTATGCTATAAGCACGGTATAGCGCCTGAATATCGTCGATAACAGCCTCATTTAGAAAATCATCTCCCGTTGCAGCCGCATTCTCCCAATGCAGCGAATGGGCATAGGTCAAGCTGCCACCAAAGCGAGTGAATACCATAAACAGAGCAATACATGTGACAATAGCCACTCGAAAGAGCAGCCTCTGATAGTTTTGCGCAAACTGCGGCGCCGCATATGTGTCTCTTGCCAAAATCCGCTGCAACAGCCGGCAAAGGATATAAGAAATAATCCCGGCAGACAACACTAGAAAGGGCAAATAGTAATCGACTACCAGCGTGTATGATAAGGCCGAAATGTCATCCCGGAGTGTGTTAAAAATCATCTGGTTAAATCCGGTGTGAAACTCGCGGTAAAACGGTATCCTAGCATGGAACAAGAAAATAAGTAAGCTAATATAGATGCTTCCGAAAATAACCCGCAGCCGCTTAAGCTTCCCTGTGCGGAAAATGGTACTGAACAGAGTACAAAAAACAAAAGAAAATAGCGTAATGACGGCTGCACTTTTCAGGCTAATCCGTAAACCATAAAACAGAGAAATTAACACATCGGCTATGGTTGACTGCGCTCCAAGATATGAATGCAAGACGCCGATAAATGCCATACGCAGCAAACACAATAAAGTTAAAATAAATAGATATAATTTTAAATCTTGCTGAATATTTTTAATGAAGATTTCCCACCTAGACAAAATAAGACTTCCTCTCCAACATTGATTAACACAATATATAATTATAAAACTTGTTGCACAGAAACTCTATAGTTTTTTTGTTCTTTCTAAATAAAGGGGTATCATATTACAATAATCTCAAGATTTTTTGTAGTTTTTGTATTTTTAGTTAACAACATGGTGTAATTTGTATACTAGGTAGAAATCTTGTCTATACTTTGTAAAGTTAAACAAAGAAGTTTATGACAATAACTTTAGCACTTATATACGATTATCGGTATTTAATATTCGGTCGATTCCAAATTACAAAAAAAACTCTCTGCAGACGATATTGCAACAACCGGCTATTTTTGAACAAGTTACGCGATCTACTTTTCATTTATTTAGGTTTTAACCCTTAATTGAAGAATCTTAGCTATACTGAAGTCGTATTCAAGTACCGATTTTTTCCGAAGTTAAAAAATCAAGTTGTAAAATACAGAGGGTAAAGTTAAGGTGAAAAAGTTTGGAAAAGAATATGAAAAGAAGTAAGAACAAGACTTCTCTGAAATAGCACAAAATAACCCCCTACATCGTTTTTGAGCTATTCCAGAAACGATGGACAGTAATAAGAAGCCCACTCGTAGTCTAGCTTTAAATTACGCAAACTGACACCGTTTTTCGCACGATGTCAGTTTTGATTTTAATTGAATACGCTCATGATTATAGAAATGGATATATTCGTCAATAATTTGTCTGGCGGTGGAAAACGTTTTGGGTCTGTTCCTGTAGATACATTCCGATTTAAGGATTCCAAAGAAGTTTTCAGCCATAGCATTATCATAGCAATTTCCTCTTCTTGACATAGAGGGTGTTATACCATATTCTCTAGTTAGGTTAAAATACGCGTGAGAAGTGTATTGAAGCCCTTGATCACTATGGAGTTGCAGCTCTGTAGTGATCTTTTCCGTTTCCATCGCGGCTTCAATTGTATTCAGTAGTAAATGAGCTGTTTGCTCATTTCCAATCTTATAAGCAATAATACTGTTATCGTACAAATCACGAATAACAGACAAATATAATGTGCCTTCACCGGTTAGTATATAAGAAATGTCTGTCACCCATTTGAAATTCGGCCTGTCAGCATAAAAGTCTCTATTTAGAACATTTTCATATCTATGTAATTCATCTCCCATCTTTCGATACTTGCATCGACGACGAATCTCAGACAATAATCCATACTTGTTCATGACTCGTAAAACTGTTTTGATGTTTATTGAGATATTCTTTTTCTTTTTTAGCCATATTTGACGGCAAGAATATGTCTTCTTGCATCGCTCTTGGCACTTTGCAACAAGTACTGCTAGATATGCATGCCTATCTAGGTTATCAATACGTTTAACGAAATCATAGTAGCCACTTTTCAAAACCCCGAAGAAACGGCACATCACCCTAACTGGATACCGATCTTTGGCAAGGTACTTAATTAATGGACTCACCTCCTTCCAGCGATTCGAAGAAAAGAACGCAATAACTCAACTTCCATCTTTAATCTTTTAATTTCTTTTCCTAATTTATCAATGTGTGTATATCTTCTTTTTATCATTAACGACGAACCCCATTCGTAGTTTCATTTTCCTACGAATGGGGGTGTTTTGTCATTGTCCGTTTTTTATGGTTCAGTTCAAATGTAGGGGTTTCGGTTATTTTTAAAACCTTTTCGCAAGCGGCTACTGCCTCATCCACCGAAATCGTTAATAAACACTTTGGAGAAGAACACTTTATTTTTGTTCCGTCACAAGGATGACAAGGATAATCGGGAGCCAGGGTAATGGCATCTTCACAATAGGGTCCCCATTTTTGGGGAGATGTACCACCGTAAATGGCCACCATGGGTATACCGATGGCCGCAGCCATATGTGTTGAGCCAGTATCTATCGTTAGAAAAAAATCCGTTTTTCGCAAAACACAGGAAAGTTCAACTAAATTTGTCTTACCACATAGAATACTAAGTGGAAAGGATAGCATTGTTTTTAGCCTTTCGGCGGCTGCTATATCGGCAGGAGAACCTATGACATAAAATACGGCATTATATTTAGCGGCAATGCGTTTTATCGTCGCAGCAAACCTTTCAATCGGCCAGTCTTTAGTCGCTGCACCACTCTGGATGCAAAGAGCAATATTAAGGTGTTTTTGATGTTCCTTGCCCTGCTCTTTCACGGCTTGTGCTAATAACATGTCCGCTTTAGCGTTGTTTTCTTCCGTGCTTGCAGGTAACATCATTTTTGCCACATCGTATTTTCCGGTAAAACGATTAATAAATATTTCGTGATTTTTAGCCTGTAGAGTTTGTTGTGCATCATAATCGATCTTGATGATATCTGTATAAAAAAGTTTAAGATACATATTACGGAATTCAATTTTTTCAAAACCAATGCGCTTAGGAACTCCGGCCAGCCAGGCAAGCATGGCCGAGCGTGGTTTATTATCGGCAACTATGCACAAATCAAAATCCCTTTGTTTAATTTCAGTGGCAATCTGCCGAATTTCACGAAGACTGGCTTTATGCGAATAATTATATAACATAACCTCGTCAATCATAGGATGATTAGTAACAATCTCTTTGGTTAACGGTTTAACCATCATGGTAATCTTAGCGTCCGGATAAGCTTGCTTTAGTAAATAGGGTACGCTTGTCGCAATGATGGCATCGCCAATTTTTCTTAAACAAAATACGAGAATATGTTTGTAGGATTGGCTCATTTTGGACTTCATTCCTTCCTTATACCCTGTTTCATTTCCATCTTAGCCATTTTGCACCACGTTCTATTTTTCGCAGCATAATAAATAATATATGAAATCGGCTAACTTTGAGAGCAAATTCCCATGAGGGCTGCCTGGAAGATATGGGTATCCTGGGTAGGGCATACATATCGTGATTCCACAGAGGCGCATTAGCAAAAATGGCCAATGCGCCTCTATAACCGCATTGTTTCGCTATTTCGGTTGCTCTATTATCAAAAAAACCATAAGGATAACAAAGAAAATCGATAGCAGCTCCTAGTTTTTCTTGCAATATCATTTTGCTATGTCGAAGTTCCTGCTCCAGTCTTACCTCATCGCATTGTGTAAGGAACGGATGCTCCAGCGTGTGTGAGCCTATTTCCATGCCAGCGGCATGCCACTGTTTTAGATGATCCCAGTTCATAGTCTGAGTGAGTTGTTTATTGAAATTCTCCCATTTATTTTCCATGCCGACCCAATGAACAATGGGAAATACAGTCGCTTTCATATCCCGTTCTTTAAGTAAGGGAAGGGCGCAGGAGAAATTGTCTTCATATCCATCGTCAAAGGTCAAAATAACCGGTTTGGGCGGAAGCGGCACTTGCAGCGTAACATGATTATATAAGTCATTAAGCGTTATGGTGTGGTAACCATGTTTTTTTAGATAATCCAGTTGTTCCTTAAATTTTTCCGGCGGCAAAGAGTTTCTATCACCCGGCACGGTAGCAATGCGATGATACATCAGAATAGGTATACGATGTTGAAATTTGATAAAAAATACGATCATGAGTGTAACCATGATGAGTAAGGCAATAAACATGTTCAATTCTCCTTATACCTGTAAAGCACTTGCCATGCCGTTCACATCCTCGGGAAAGCTGACCCCGGCCTTGTGCATGATTTCAATATATGCAGGATGTAATGGTTCTTTATAAAATTTGACCAGGCTTATGGCTTTCACCGGTTGCCTGGCGAATTTGTCAGGAAATAGCAAGGCGGAAGATTGATAGCTAATAATAGCCTGTATCTTTTTTTCATAGGCAAAGGTTAACTCAACCGGTTCTATCGAATTATAGATAACCATATCCGGCAAAGTCTTGCGATAATAATTAATTTTGTACGAACTGTCGTTAGGATGCGGTTTATAGAGTAAACGCCCCTTAGTTTTCACATTGCGAAGAATTTCCTGCAAGACGGCTGTTTCTTCTAGCAGCGTAAATTTCTTTTGTTCAACCAGCGGTTGGCTCAAGTACAAAAAGCTATTGCCTTCAATGGTTGGCACGAGCAATTTTTGTCTGCTGAGCTGTTCCAGCGCCTTAGCAATCCATTCCTGTTCAATTTTATAGGCACAAGGCGAAAATCGCTGGAGCAGTTCCGGTTTATACATGAAATCACAAGTTCCCGACTGGTTATCTCCTGCGGTAGAAGTGTTAATATTGACCTTACCCGTAATACCCGCCATGGTTTTTAAAAGAGCAATCTTCGTTTGGTGAAAGAAACTGCGGGCCAGTGATCTTCTCCTGTCCTCATTGTAATAGGAATAGAGGCCATCCTCATAGCGGCAGAAATTGTCTATATCAAGTGCTCCTACCAATAATTGATTCTGAACATCAATATCACTGCCTAAAAAAACAGTGTTAATTCTCAGTATACCAATGGAAGCCCTAACCTCTGCCACCTGCGCCTTGTAGCTAGTAGTTTTATGCCGGCTGCTTAGCCAATTCCCCAACGGAAATACCTGCTGCCAGCCACCAGCGGCAGAGGACATATGGCGCATGATCGGATTATCCTGCCATTTCTCATAACCATGGGGATGAATCAGTGCCAAATAATTATCATCGCCGTTAAAACGACCTTGCGCTAAGATAAAGGATGTCAATAAATGAAATGGCGTATTGACAATGAATAAGTTTTTGTTTTTCACTGCGTACCCTCGCTAACCAGTAAAGTCTGTAAGCTATGCAAAATATTCGCCGTTGTTATATTCTCCGACAGCAAGACATGCGGATAATATTTCGCCGGCGCCCATTTTGCCAAATGCCGGCAATCATTAACATAAAACAAGGCTACCAGTGGAACACCTGCCGCACAGGTAAGATGTAAAGTTCCCGTATCGACACTGATGACGGCAGCACAGCTTTGAATGACAGCAGCCAGCTCGGCGATGCTTGTTTTATCTGTCAGATCAACGAAGGAGCAGCAGCCACGTGATCGTAGTTCGGCCGCATACTCTGCCGCCGTAGGGCCAGCTCCTAGATACACTACCTTTTTGCCAGTCTGTTGAAGAGAGGTAATAACTTCAACAGCCGTAGACAGAGGCATATCTTTTTCAGTTTTTTTGCTGATGGCACACAGCCCCACCAGTTCATCCTGCGGCTGTATCCCCAGTTGACTGAATAGCTTCTGCACATAGGTCTCAGCCGCTAATGGCGGTGTATATTTAACGGGGAGATCAACGGCCTTTTGATGGGTTAGAGCTTTAATTAATTTTGTATTTTCCTGCTGGACAGTTCCCAAGCCTTTTTCTACGCTGATAGTGGAAAATAGATAGTGAAGTAGACCCCGGTTATCACTAATAATGGTGTGTGCGCCTAATGCCTTAGCGATACAGATGCCACGTTCATTGCCATAAAGAACAAAAGCAACATCTATGCGGTCTTTCAGGCTGCCCCGGTGCTCCTTAAGAAAGGTAAGTATACCCGCCAGGCCTTTATGTATGCCCGCTTTATCATAGCATACTACCTCATCGACACCGGCCATATATTTAGCGGCCTCATAGAAGGGCTTATTCACCATGAAGATAATGTTTGACTCTGGATAGGCCAGCTTGATATTTTGGCATAAAGTATTGGTTAATAATACATCGCCAAAAAAGGAAGTATTGATAACTAAAAAGTTTTTCATAATACTATTTACCTGCAAATTTAATCGTAACTTTGGTTTTTATATATTTCCCATACCAGTAAAGCCCTGCCAAATAGTCTCCGGTCTTAAGCAAACATCGGGCGTAATTTCGCATTTCCCTATAATTTTGCGGTCGTGTCGGTGGGCAGTTTTTCCATGGCGACAGGCCCTCATACATACTATATATATTTCGCGTGAAATCATTGCATAAGTCGCTCAATGCCCAGGCAATGCTCCAAGGCTTCGGATGAGCTGCGAAGTGCAGGAATCGAATGCCGTCATCCGCTATATACGGCGTATTGATTCGATTCCATTCTTGCCCCAGATATGTTATTTTGCCTGACAAAACAACATTCAGCACATCCTGGTCAGGATACCTGAATTTCTGCGGTTCTTGAGCCAACAATGTCAAAGCCTTGTTGGCAACCTGATAGTTGTTCCAATGGTTTCTTACCAGCAATAAGACGCCCGAGTTAAAATAAGTATGATTGGCCAAGCCTAACACTGTATTGCGTTTGGTCGCCAACGGCTCTACATCAGGTACAGCCGCTGCAATATGGTCTGCCAAATCCATTGCAAACAAGGCTTGTATATTTCTTAGGCAAATAATATCGGCATCAAGATAGAGTACTTTCGGAACTTCCAGGATCGCCGGAAGGATAAATCGGTAATAGATGGATGCCGGAAAATGCACTTGTACCGGCAGTTGAGCAAAAACTGTCTGATCAATGGTGTAAACATGGATATTAACATTAAAATCGCAGGCTAATTGCTCAAGCTTCTTCGTACTATCATTGGTAAGACCACTCGCCAGCACGTGAACAATGATATGACTATCCTGGTTATTGTGACAAATCGAAGCAATCGAGGCTCCCATGCAACGCACATAGTTATTATCAATGCCATAGCCAATATGAATTTCCTCAAGGCCGGGAGCTACATGCTGCCTGCCCATGAATACCCTCCGATCCTTAACGGCTTCTATCAACATCTTGTCATATAGCAAATTGCCTCAATCCCCTCACACTTATCCATTTGCGTTAGCTTTTCGAACTGCCAATACAAAACCGTCAGCAGGTAATAGATCACCAGTATATTTTTACTTATTTCTTTACATCTTGATATATATCAACAAGTTTTTTTATCATATCGTTGCTATCAAAATGACTCTCTACCCATTGCCGACCTTGCCTTCCCATCGATAAACGCAGTTCTTTATCATCAGCCAGCATAGAGAGCCGCTGATATAAATCATCCAGATTATGTTTTTCCACCAAAAATCCGGTGCGTTCATGATCAACCGCCTCCGGCGTACCGCCAACGGCATAGGTCACGACCGGTTTTTCCATAGCCATGGATTCCAGGAGCACCAATCCAAAGGTTTCAAAGTTAGAGGGCAGCACGGTTGCGTCAACCCCGGCTAATATATCTTGCACATGCACCCTATGGCCAAGACAATGAACACGTTGACCGAGCTTTTGTTTCCAAATACGGTATTTCAGCTTCCATAATCCATTGCCCTTACCAATAACCAGTACATGCCAATCTTGTGCGCCGCCATAACGTTCCAATATATGCAGCATATCTGCATGGCCTTTATTCCGTAAATTTTTAATTCTGGCGACAATCGCTACGGTAAACGCATTCTCCGGGATATCCAGTTGCTCACGAATTTCAGTTGCTTTGTTGGCATGCAGCTTAAATTTATGGAGGTCAATGCCATTATACACTGTGACTAGCTGGTTTTCCCCAAAGCCTTTTTGCAGGGCGTAATGACGCACATATTCACTTACACAAATGATCTTGTCGCATTGATTAAGGGTCATTTCCTCCGCGTTGTGTCCAAATACGCCATGCGCCGTATATACGACCGGCACATTAATCCGTTGTTTTAGCTTAACGGCTGCTACACCGGCAGCGGCAGAATTAGCGTGGATAACGTCTATTTGATGTCTTCTGACGATTTTCTCCAACAGCCAAGCCGCAAACGTACTACTAAAACGAATAGGAACATGATAATGCCTGATCCCCTGTTTTTTAAGAGAATCGGCCAGCATTCCCCCGCCTGAAGCGACAATTACGGTAATCCCAAGCCGTTGTAATGCCATGGCGATAGTAGCGACATAGCTTTCAGCCCCACCAATGTTGAGGCGTGGCACGACCATTAATATATTCAAGCAGTTTCCTCCTTGGTAGCTATTATTCAGGATAAAGCCACCCAGCTATGGAATGACAAATGCAAAAGTCAAAGATAAACCAGCCTATTTATTGATAACTCACGTATGGCGTTAACGCTTTCCAAACCTGCTCCGTGGTAATTGCATCCAGACAATCTATAGCCAGCGGACAGGTACGTTTCCAGCAGCCGTCGCAGCCATGTCCGGCCCGTATTACGGTACTCCGGGATGAATAAGGACCGTTCCGCACAGGATCGGTAGGACCAAAAAGGGCAACCGCCGGCGTACCAACAGCAGCAGCCAAATGCATCGGCCCGGTATCACCACCGACAAAAGCGGCAGCAGAGCGTATAACGTAAGCAAGCTGTTTTAACGTCGTTCGCCCAATAAGGTTTACCGGAGGAATTTTCGCTTTACTCACAATTTCTTCGCCAAGCATTTTATCGCTTGCAGCGCCAACTAAAACAGGAATTAGGTTTTTGTCATACAATTGATCTGCCAGCGCAGAGAACTTCTCCATGCTCCAGCGTTTATTAGGCCAGTTGGCACCCGGCGCCAAAGCAACATAAGAATGCTGTATATCCAGTCCACTATGTCTTACAACGGCTTCCACTTTGGCAATTTCCGTTTCGGTAAAGATTATAGAAAATACCGGTGCCTTGATTTGACAACCCAAATAGCGGACAACATCCAGATATCGCTCTACTACGTGACCGTTGGAATGAGTACCGCAAATGCGTTTACCAATCAACTGGCTGCCCTCCCGGGCATTGCAGTAAACCAGCCTTTGTTTTGCACCGCTTATATAAGAAATCGCGGCGCTTTTAAACAATCCCTGCAAGTCAATCGCCAGGTCAAAGTGCCGCTCTTTAAGCTGCTTTGACAACGCAGGTAAGTGTTTCAGCAGGCCGGCAGCCGACTTAAACTCCTTCTTATCAAAAAGAATCACTTCATCAATATAAGGGTTATTCTCTAAAAGACTATACGCAGCCTTTTCGACAATCCAGGTAATCCAGCAGGCGGAATTTGCCGTCTTAAGCGCATGAACCACAGGTAAGGCATGAATGACATCACCAATGGCACTAAGTTTAACGATAAGAATATTCCGGTACATCCTCAGGCACCTCAACAGCAATTATTCTTTGATCTTGTTTATAATCCGTGTAGAGGATTTCCCCTCTACCATAGGCAGAAGAACCGTTTTCCCTCCGTAGGTTTCAACCACTTGCGCTTCCGGCAGATCCTTGGCCGCATAATCACCGCCCTTGGCATACACATCAGGCCGAATTGCGACAATCACCTCGTTTGCCGTAGGTTCGCCAAAAAGCACAACATAATCCACCGATTTTAAAGCCAACAACACTTCTGCGCGATCATCCTCCCTATTGATTGGGCGGGTTGGTCCTTTGATCAGCCGGACCGACGCATCGGTATTTAAGCCCACAATAAGGCAGTCTCCTAGTTCACGAGCCGCCGCTAAGTAACGGACATGACCTACGTGCAATATATCAAAACAGCCGTTGGTAAAGACAACTTTTTTACCAGCGGCTTTTAACTTGTCAGACAACAAGGCAATTTGCTCGCGTGGAACAGCACTCATGGGTAAATCCTCCCTATCCCTGCTCACTCATTCCTGATGATTTCCTATAGCTTCTTTTAATTCCACCGGATCAACAGTAGCCGTTCCCAGTTTTCGTACTACAATTCCGGCTGCAAAATTGGACAGCCTGGCAGCATCATAATATATCGCACCAGCAGCTAGAGCCAGCGTCATAGCTGCCACCACCGTATCACCGGCACCGGTTACATCATAAACCTCACTCTTATTGGTTACTGGGATATCACTAATCCTACCGTTCTTTTCAAACAGGGTCATGCCATCAGGACCGCGACTGATTAATACCGCTTCCGCATCCAGATGCTCTAAGATGATTTTTCCGGCTTGACGTAAAGATGCAGTATTTATGGTCTTTAACCCTACGGCAGCAGCGGCTTCCGATTCGTTTTGTTTAACTACAGTAACTCCTTTATAGGACATTACATCATAGCGGGAATCTACCATACAGGGAATACCCGCTTCTTTACAATAGTCAATAACATTCTCCCGGATATGGGATGATACAGTATGACTGCCATAGTCACTAAGTACTACGGCAGCCATATTTTTAAGATTGTCTTTAACATACTGTACTACTTTTTCTTCCGTTTCTTCCGAAAAAGGCGCCTTACTTTCCCGGTCAATGCGGACAATCTGTTGGCGGACAGTCGCCTGTCCCCCAGCCATAATACGAGTCTTGGTAATCGTGGGACGGCCAACTTCATTGATCAATCCCTCAATATGAATGCCCTTAGCGCTCAGTTCCTGACGCAGTTGACTTCCGGCATAATCATCGCCGACAACTCCGACGGCAAATACTTCACCGCCTAAAGCAGCCACATTGTAGGTTGCATTAGCTGCGCCGCCAGGTACGACTACTTCCGCCGCGTGTTCCAGAATCAAAACCGGCGCTTCGCGGGAAATTCGCGCTATTTTCCCCTCCAGATATACATCGGCAACCATATCACCGATGACCATGATTTTCTTATTTTTTAGCTTTGGCAAGATTTCAAGTAAAGTTTGCACTCGTAACGTCTCCCTCTAAAAATGGGCCATAGTAATGCCAAGTTTAATTTGATCCCGTTTTGCTCGGTAGGTGAGGCTGGCATCCCAACAGTGCAGATTATGGGTCCAGGTATAGTCAATATCCTGCACCCGGTCTCCGTCTATTTCATAGGTGTAATTTATTGCAACAGCATTTAACCGGTCGAACTTATAGCTAAAACCGGTATTCAACTCCTGCTCAGAATTCGGTTGATTATAGCTAAAAGTAGTGTCATAGTCATGATCATAGGAATATCCCAGCCAAGTAGAAAAACGGTCCGAAACCCTTTTATTCAGCCTTGCATCAAAGCGAACAGGAGTCCAAGTGGTGTCATTGTAGCTTTCCTTAATATAGCCAATGCCTGTCCCTAAATTTAGCGTAGTCGAGCGGCCAAGTTGAATTGGATCTCGGCTAAAATACACATGATAATCTTGCCGCCAACTGCTTTTGCCTGGATCTACCCATTTGCCATAAGAAGCACCAAAAGTATAGCTGAAAGGAGAATCGCCCAACCGCTTGCTATTTGTATTCAATTCTAGTTCCGGCTCCATCTTGATCCAGGAATCCTCATCATCCTTTAAATACCCCTGCACCAACTGCAGATTATAGCCCTTCTCCTCATCCCGTAATCCGTAGAAAGGCTTAAGCCCTTTTTGAGAATAGTACCGCAAGTCGACAAAAGCCGATAAATTATCGTTATTGCCAATAGGAGTCTCCAAATGTTGTTTTAGCGTAATTCCATCACTGTCATAACCGATAGTTGGAAAAGGATTATTATCCGTCTTACCCTTTTTTAACGATCCGCGATAAGTGGGCATAGAATATATGACGGTATTTTTTATCCAAAATTTCGCATTATGAACAATATAGTGATCCCCTGGCCAAATTTCAATCGACTCTCCGCTGATCCGGTAGTCAGGCACAATGGCCGGGCAGCGAGTCATCCAACCTTTATTAATAATACTCTTATCCGGCTGCAGTTCAATTTGATTCGCATGAACCCGTTCCTTCTCTATATTTCCGTTAACATCCGCCATAGTACCGGTATGCTTTTGATAGTTATATTGCAAGGCATTGCCTGTTAAGTCCATTCCCGGTTGCATGAGTACAGCCTTATCCTGAATCCATACCTCATATTGCTTGGCATTTCCTTGAACCAACTCAGCCAATATCTTACTATCTAGCTGAGTGACATTTACATTCCCTTGGGCAAAAAAATCGCCATTGGAATCGACGTATTTAAGCTGGTCGGCATCAATAACAATCGGAGCCTTTTGTTGGACCGTTTTTTTGTCGGAATCTGCGTCTTTAGCTTTATCGGCTTTAATAGGATTGTCCGCTGCCAAAGCCGGAAAAAAAGCAGCAGCGGCCAACAGAACCCCTGCGGTACAAGCTGCCAGTTGTTGTTGCTTCTTCATAAAAGTACTCCTGTCTAGCGTAATAATTGTATCGTCCTAGCCCTATTATAGTTTACTCCACCGCCTTCAATAATACAAGATCATCCCAAATTTTTGCAATTATCGACTCAACGGCATATAACTCTATCCAAATCGACTTAATATCCCCTGCCATGTGGGCTGTTATATTAGTCTAATAGGTATACTATTCTACAGATACCGCCTTTATCCTGCACAGTCTGCTGCGGGAAAATATACAAGAAAGCCGCAGACTATATAGCACGGCAAGCAAAGGCTTCTAATTCATTCCTTCGCATCGGCCAGCCATGGTCTGCGGCTTCTCACCAGATTTAATTCGTTACGCTTAACCCCTCTACCAACGTATCGGCCTGAGCTTGGATATACATAATCGCGCCGGGAGCAACAGTCATATCCTTACCCTTGACGAAAGCTCCACCGACTACCCCTATTGGCCCTAAAACAACCATGCCGGCCACTGTGGCACCGGCAGCTTTTGCCAGGGATTGAGTCTCTTCCTTCGCTTTATCTCCCACATAGGTGGTGATCGGAGAGCCATCCAGAGAAGCAATCGAATCAAAGGACATCTCCAGCACAGCATCCCGGCCAAAATTACGGGACCGCTCCACCTTGGTAACCTTGCCGCTGCCCATGGCACCCTTAGCCACTACCAGCACCCCTCCTGAATAGACATCCTCGGCGGCCTGGAATATAACGTCGTCACCCACCCGGCTAGAACGGGAGTCAAGAGAAGAAACCATTTGAATTTTAATCAGCAAATCCTTATTTACCGTAGTGTGCACCGCATTCACCTGGCCAGCCGGATAAGTCAGACTCAACAGTTTGGTAATCCGTTCGTCAATACCGCCTTTTTCTGAAGCCCCATAAATCGAATGTTCCAGATTATCTAAGCGCTGCAAGGCTGGTCCGTTATTGACGGTATGCGCAACACTCCATTCCGCCGCATTCAGACGCAGCAAGAGGGAAGACTCCGCGCCATTTCCACCTTTTACATAGGCGTATAACTTATCAATTTTCGTCAATAAGGCGTCCTGGCTGTCGGTATTGTAAATATCCGTCTCCAGTTTTTTTACCCGATCAACCAACGCCCCCGTTTGTTCTGTACCATAAATTACTTTCTCCACAGCAACCGTTTTATCAAGCGCATTGACCTCCTGCGAAGGATCGGCCGCTAGCGCCAGCGAAGACATAAGAAACAAAACCAGCACAATTGTTGACAATATTTTACGAAACATAACCTGCCTCCTTTGTTGTTCCCTTATACTCTATACTTTAATTCTCTTTTTCGAAAAAATATCCTGCCAATCGGCAGGATATTCGTAGTCTACTAATCGATTATTAAATTCTCACATCAATCATAGCTGAAACGCCGACGCCCTGCACTCGCGAGAAATTGACCGGATTCTTGCTGTCAATCGGAATCAGGGCTTTGACCCGGAACTGGCTGCCATTAAAATTTCCTTCAATCTGCACAACCGCCTGTACCCGATCTACCAGACTTTGCGGCCCCGTTACCTGTACGGCCCCCACATAGCCACCACTGCCAAAGGTTAGAATCGGCACAACCTTGGTGGCATAATCAGAGCCGGCACTGTGTTGCATGGTCAGAGTATTAATAAAGTTATTCAGCGGTCCGGCAAACTTATCAATCAGAATTGCAATGCCGCCAACCTTAAGAATATCCCCCAGACCAAACGCCTGTGCCGCCGGCACGGCTCCCACGGAAAGCAGACAAACAAGCAATAATCCTACGACAAACCGTTTTTGTTTTCTCACGCTAAAAACCTCCTTCGTTCTAAAACGTCCCTATGATCTACTGTACCACAAAATTGGGATTTGTAACGTTCAGCATTTACTTAATTGCATTTGGTTGAATCGGTTATTCAAATCATCAAATTTAGCATGTAACTTTAAAACATCTTCTTGGGCAGCCGACTTTTCAGTTAAGATATGTAAACCATGGCCAATCCTGTGGGTTGTTGCTTCCAATGCCTCGTTACTGTGCAGTATATCCTTGATATAATCGATATTCTTGGGTTGCTGGCTTTAACATTTCTTCCATAAATCTCACTTTATTATATATGATATTGCCTGCTTAGTCCAGAGAGTATAGAGAGGACTTCGTACAAAAGGAGAGCTTTCTTCTTTGCTAGCTTTTGGCTATTGCGCCACGTAATATTCCTGTTTTTCCAATCAGTTCAACGAACGGAGCAACCTCTACTGCTACTAACACTTTTCACCGTTTCCTACAAAAGTTCTCTCTGCATCCACCATATATCTATTTCCTCGCCCATGACAGAAAAAGAACGTTACCTTCATCTGAACCTATGATCGGATTGCCGTTTTTTTATGGTAAACTCATTTAGGAGCTTATCCGCGAGATAAAAGAGGAGATTCTCGCATAGTCTGACGTCCCCATGCGTCTCACTCTTAATCAGAAATGTAAAAAAGCCGCTGATTATAAATCAGCGGCTTTAAGTAAATTTTGATTAGAAGTACAATTCAACCTGAGCGCGGTATACTTTATCTTTTGTACCAGCGACTGCGTCAGTTCTCAAGTCATCATTAATGGCTTTGTTATTTAAGTAGAAGGCAGTGAATTTAGAGTTTTCGAACGGCACATAGTCAAAGCCAATGTGCATGCCTTTAGCATTATCATAGTAGTCATTAGTGGTGTTGATTTCTGCACCATAACCTACTTTATGATAGCCCGCAAAAATATCAAAGGATTTAGCTACCTTCGGATCAGCATTTTTGTAAGTTACTTGAGCAATATAAGCTTTATTCTCTACATTATCATAAACTGCTTTATCCGGATTACCCTTTGCGTATTGACCGTTCAAGGTGAAATTATCAGCAATTTTACTGTTGAAGCCAAGTTCGTAAATGCTGGTATTTTGCTTTTCACCTAACACAGTTTGATTTACGCGATGATAAGCGGCAGACAAATCAGTGGCAGCCGATGCTTTATAAGCAAATTCAACGCCGGCATAGTGCGAACCAGCACCAAAAGCTACAGCGTCAGGATCAGTAGCAGTAGGAGCAGGGACAATAGCACCGCTAAATAATATACCATCATCGCCAGCCAAATTACCATAGCGAACAGTGGTTTTCAGCTTGTCGCCGAAGCTTGCCTGCACACCATTCAAAGAGGTATCAGCCACTAGACCATAACCGACAAACAACGGAGCTTTACCGATATCAAGGGTAGTAGCGCCAACTTTGCCTTCAGCCCAGATCTTAGAAGTGCTGTGAGCATCCGAAGCCGGGGTTATTCCTGTACCATCAGTGCTGTGGGAAGATTCAATTTCCGCTCTGATTTTCCAGTCATCATTGATTTTGCCATTTACAAACAAATCAAGATAGGATTGACCATTTCCTTCTTTGCTCTTATCGCCCACTTTTTCGCTATCATAACGGAAGCGAACTTTACCATCAAACGTTACATTGTCCATTCTCTTTTCCAGGTTGGAAACGCGAACGCCTAAGTTGTCAAGCTCTTGAGAATATTCAGCGCTCAATTTTTGGATCAACGCTTTGTCTTCAGCATTGGCTTTTTCTTCTTTAGCCATTGCTTTAGCTACGATAGTAGCCATTTCATAACGGGTCATGGATTTGTCGCCTTTGAAGCTTCCGTCGCCATAGCCGTCAACGATACCGTCAGCAGCTAATTTGGAAACAGCGTCATAGGACCAATGTTTTGCAGGAACGTCAACAAACGGATTTGCGGCAAATGCAGTACCGGCGATGCCAAGGGTAAATGCAAGAGCCAAAGTTGCAGCAAGATTCTTTTTCATTCGTTTCTCTCCTTAGGTTTATTTTTTTGCGAGCTTCTCCCAAGGAAGGAATTTAGAACCGAGTTTCCATGTTTCCTCTATCCTTCATTCCTCTCTTAAAGATACTGCTCTATCTATCACAACTCCAAGGACTATGATTCAGTCCTCGTCGGTGAAAGATCACCATCACTACCTATAAGGTATGTAATTTTTGCCTATGTATTCATAATATTCTACTTAAGTTAAAACATTCCTGCTTATTTGTTAAATTTTTCTTAATTTTTTTTAAAACTGTGTAATGTAAATATTTAGCTGTGTAATAATATCCTTCGACTGTGTAAGAAATTCTCAACTGTTCACATTATATTCCATATCCTACTGCCTGTCAAGGAAATAAATACCACATAGTCTGAATATACTGATTTCAATCCTTCAAAGGAGCTTATGTGCTTTTTTTCCTATTTCATTTATCGTGTTAACAACTGCACACTCCCGTGGTCTATCCACTCTGAAATCATAATCATTTAATGGGCCTTTTCCCGCAATGCTTTGCTGTTGTCGATTTACCTATTGCTGTCAGGCGTGCTTCCTCCAACTCGCTTTGCGATAAAATTCCCAAGAATTATTTTGCGCGTTCAAAGTAGACAAGCCACTAGTTTCCTGCCGCAAAGTAACGCTCCGCCAGGATAACTGCCACATAATCATCCACCGGCACCGGCGGCACCTGCATGGTCAAAGGAATCAGGCGCTTTAGGCCACGCGGCGGATGTTCGCGCCAGTAGTACTGTCGCGCCAGTTCGGTGGAATGATGTTCATCGACACTGACAATTTCCAGTTTTTTATCTTCTATCAACAAATCCGCCAATGCTTCCTTGGCTTTACCGGAACTCGTCCGGTCGCCAAGTACCAGCGTAGTCAAACCATATTGCATAGCAAGGTGCCGGATTTTCTCTGTAAGCTGTTCAGTGGCAATCACGCCTTGCCAAAGCGCTCCATCAGCCTTGCTCATCACAGCCACACCACATTTTTCCCTCCCCGGGTCTACGGCAACTACAAAATCAGCCACTTTTATCGTCCTCCTCTCCAAATTAGTGTATTCGCGAAGAAAAAAGCTATGCCCTGCAAGGGGGGTGTTTTTCTTTCTGCCTTATCTTAAGAATCAAAATTTCGATACGAAAATTCCTATAATCATTTTCAAATCGTCATATCCTACTAACTCACTGGCAAAAGAACCTACAGACTGTTTCTTCCTGTAATATGCATCAAGAATATAGGCAATGGGATTATTAGACGTCAACAGAAAAAAGTCTTTTCAAAGAATAATTTAAAAAATTACCAAAAAAGGATGGCATATAGAATGTAATCCTGATACAATTTTTTCGATAAAGTCATATGAAAGATGCCCTATATAACAATCTGCGCTGATACAATCCCCACTAGCAGCCCTTTCAAAATCAAGGTATTATTAAACAGGCAAAGATCAGTCGATTAAAGCGTTTAGGGATAAAAGCTGCTTTAAGGCTATGCATTCTTATAAAAATCAACTGCACTCTGCATTTTTCCTGTATAGACATTAAATCAACGTTTTTACTTAGAGAGGAGAAGTATGACAACTACTACGAAAAAACATTTATTGATTATTTTAGTTTCAGGTATACTTTTATTTTTTCTTGGCAATTCCTCAATTGCAATTACGGATCCGGTTGAATCCAATTACGCATTGACCGCGTCAGAAATGTTTACGTCCGGTGATTATATGTCACCTCGAATTTACGGCAATTATTGGTATGATAAGCCGGTTTTCTTTTATTGGGAACTCATTGCTGCGTTTAAAGTCTTTGGCGTCAATGAATTTGCTGCACGCTTTTTTCCAGCTCTGGCCGGAGTTACGGGACTGGTTATGGTTTATGGTTTTGCCCGCAAGATCTACGATGCCAGGACAGGTCTTTTTTCAGCAATGATTCTGGGCACATCCTTTGAGTATTGGCTTATTGCAAAAATGGTCATTACCGATCTTAGCTTGTTTCTCTTTTTCAATGCCGTGCTCGTCTTTTTTTACCTTGCCTATACGAGTCAGAATAAGAAATATTACTATCTTTGTTATTTATTTGCCGGGCTGGCGGTACTTACGAAGGGACCAATAGGGATTTTACTGCCTGGCTTCATTGTAACGGTATTTATTCTCTGGCGTCGTGATTTTGCTGAGATCAAGCATATGAAATGGTTCGGCGGTATGGCAATTTTCCTGCTTGTAGGAGGCAGTTGGTACTACATCATGTATCAATTGCATGGGCAGATTTTTCTCGACACCTTCCTTGGTATTCACAATATGCTGAGGGCAACCGTATCGGAGCATCCACAATTTGATGTGTGGTATTACTATACCGCCATCTTCTTTTTGGGTTTCTTCCCCTGGTGCTTTAGCCTGCCTCTGGTTATCCGGAAATACTGGAAAAAGCGTCAATGGCCTGTCCTTGATCAGACAACGGTTTTTCTGCTGCTTTGGGCGTTTTTAGTCAATGGATTCTATCAGTGTATGGCAACAAAGTATACGACATACACGCTGCCGGCCTTAATGCCGAGTGCCATTTTAGCTGCACGCCTGCTTTACACTCAGGAACGACTGGTTAAGCATCTTGTGGCATTCAGTATTTGCTTTTATCTGGCTTTGACACTTTGGGTGGCTGTTCCGCTGTGTAATAGCTCTTATTCGGGACGAAGTATTGCCATTGCTTTGCAAGATCATGTACAAGACGGGGATATGGTTATCAATTATGGTGATTATAAGGCATCGGTTGTCTTCTACGGACATAAGACGGTTTATAATCTGAAGCATGCTAATGAGTTGGAAAAGGTTAAGCCTAAGGCTATGAGCTGGAGTAGTAAGAATGTGATGCCCTTTATTTCCTTCGAGGATCTTCCGGGCAACAAGAAGTTGTATATCATCGTGGATAAAAGCAAACGCAACGATTTTGCCAAAGCATTCAAGGCAAACGACTGGAAGCTTGTTGAAACGTTGCCCAAAGCAGTTATCTATTATCGACCAGCTCAATAGTTCCAGGGTAGGCAATCAAGCCAACAAAAAGAAGGCGTCCCCAAAAGGGACGCCTTCTCAGGCTGTTGAAGAACCCCATGGTTTGGGAAAGATCTAAGCCATGGGGGTTTCTATTAGACAAAACAAAAGGAAAACCATCACTAAGTAGACTCAAAAAGAAAAGATTGCCGATACCTACGCCAGTCTGGCGAGGTGATTGGCAATCTTTTTCATGTTTTGACAAGCAGCCGTTAGTAACGCCTGCTCTTGTACATGCTCTCTACCCCTAAACCGGCAATAGCGAAGTCCGTGCAGTTGCTTAGCGTCTGCAAAACTCCGCTCAATGGTTTGACTTCTCT
>NZ_FQZD01000026.1 GCF_900141835.1 Propionispora hippei DSM 15287
TCTAAAATTTCCACACCTTTGTACTCACACAGCTTCCTTAGAATCACTCCTATATCCGCTTTTATTTTTCCATATATCACCTGTCTACGATATTTTGGTGCAAATACTATATGATATTTGCACCGCCATTTACTATTGTGCTAAACTCTTAGTATCATCCATTGGATGCGCCTCCTTTGTTTAGAGTTATGCGGTCGGCAAACCTGCATTTATTCTAACAAAAGAGGCTGTTTTTTTCGACGTATAGCTATAAGCTTTTTGGAACCACATGCATAGCATGTGGTATTCGCTTACGCAAAAAAACCACAAAGGACAATCTAAAAAAGATTGTCCTTTGCGTATTCGCTATTTTCCGTTGTTTACCGGCTACTGTTGGCGACCTTTCTGATCACATCATAGTACTCGTCTTTCGCTTCAATAAATCCAGTCAGCCCGCTGCGCTTCATAATCGCCCCCATTTCGCCCTGTGCCGTCATCGTCATCAGAGCCTGCTGTATCTGCCGGATAATTTCCGGTTCCAGGCCGGGACGTGCGGCAATGGCATCCTTGGGGATAGGTTCTGTCTTGGTGAGAATGCGCAGATTGTCCACCGGCCGGCCGGCAAGTCTGGCGGCATCAACCGCTTCCGAATAGGTCCCGCCGGCATCAACCGTTCCGTCCAGGACGGCTTCGATAACCCGGTTGTGGCTGCCAAGGAACACCGATTCACTAAAGAAGTGCTCCGGATCCTTCCCGGCCTGCAGCAGCATCGCCCGGGGATAAATATAGCCGGAAGCCGATTGCTTGTCTACAAAAGCAAACCGTTTATTGCGCAGGTGTTCCAGCGACTGAATATCACTGTCTTTGCGGGCAACAATGTATCCGACGTAGGATGCGTTGTTATTGACCACCGTGGTAACCAAGGGCGTCACATTGCCTTTCGATTTGGCTGAAACATAGGCAAAGGGAGAAAACCAGCCTAAATCGATGGTATTATGCAACAAAGACCGCCCCAGCGAATCGTAGTCGGAAACAATAATGACGCGAACCTGGAGACCCAGTTTCCGTCCCACCGCTTCCAGCAGCGGCGTATAGTTTTCTTTAATATTTTTGGGGTTAGTAAAAGGATTAAAGCCGAACACCAATTCATTCGCTTTTTTAAAATGAACAGCCACTTCCTGAATTTTATCCACCGTAGCCGTCATCTGCTTGGCATGAAGCAGAATTTCTTCCATACTTTTTTCCTGCTGGGCGATGCTCTGCAGCGCTTCCTGCGTGCCGCCAGCGATTTCCACAGTGGCCGAGCCGATACTTTCTACAGCAGTGGCCATTTGACCGGTGGTTCTTTGCTGATCGGTAGAAAGCTGGCACAGCTTGGCTACCGTTTCCTCAATCTGCTGAACCCGTTCCACCACTACCTGCATCCCTTCGGCCGAAGCTTTGGCCATCTGCCCGATTCCTTCAATTTTCGTCTTACCGCTTTGCATACTGGCTGTCGCGGCCTGCGTCTTGGCGGTAATATCTTTTACCGTTTCCTCAATTTCCCGGCTTACCGCTTCACTTTCCCCGGATAATTTCCGGACCTCTTCGGCGACTACCGCAAAGCCGCGCCCGGCTTCGCCGGCTCTGGCCGCCTCAATGGCCGCATTCAAAGCCAATAAATTGGTCTGGCTGGCAATGCCCTGAATTTTACCGACAAATTCACCGATTTTTTGTGATGCTGCAATTAATTCATCCATGGCCACTACCGAATCCTGCACCACCTCTGCCACCTCCAGCATACTATTGCTGGATTTGACAATTTCCCGCTGATTATGTACCGTCAAGCTACAGGATTCTTGACATTGCTCCAATGCCGCCTGAGAGGCATTGGCAACTACAGCCGAATTGGCGGCGATTTCCTCTACCCCCGCTGAAGTTTCCTCGGCACTGCTGGCGGTGGTTTCACTTTCCCGGGCAATGTCATGGGACATGTTCGTCATCTTTTTTAGGGCTGTGCTGCTTTGGCTGACGACCCAGGCCAATTGTTGAGAAATAAAAGACAATGATTCCGCAATTCCATACATATCAATCGTTTCATCCGGAGGCACAACAGCCTCCTTGCGTTCTGGCGTTACAGGAATTTCTCTGGCTTTTTCAGGCGAAAACTGAGACAAGATGACCCCCGACACGGTTGCCAGACAAATGACAACGCCAACAGACCAAAAAAAACCCGCTTGTTGCGCTATAACGGCAGCCAACATTCCCGTAACAATTAAAACCGTAACAAAACAGCCGATCAATTTCGTCTGCAATGCAACCTCTCCTCTACTCCTGGTATACTTTATACATGCTTTTGCATGCGATGGCTGAAAGACTTCTGTCGCCCGGCTTCGCCTCTGTCCGGTTACCGCACTCTCACTCCTTCCCCGTCGTTTGCTGCAGCCCCCATCTCCACATGTATAACAGACTTATTTATATAGACAAAACCCCCTTGTACTCGTTGCCACGAACACAAGGGGATTCTCTAGTTATCCATCCTGTTTATTTATGCAATTGTACCTATGTATTTTTATGTCGAATCGCGAACCGCTATTCTGTTTTTACATTTGCAACCATCTACAGTTTACAGAATTTTTTATTTTTTGTCAATAAAGCGATTTGTGTGAAATATTAGAAAAACCCTTATTTGCCGCCGGAAAATCCCTTTTCCCCGGCCAGCCATACCAGCTTATACCCTGCCAGTCCTTCCCGTTAATTTCCGTAACTCATCTAGTTTTGCTTTAATCAAATTCAGCAACGGCCCTTCCTTGCCCAGACCGCTGTAGTGTAGCAAAGTTTGCTCCAGACCATTGTCCCTCAAATAGATTTGCAATTGTTCCGCTTCTTCATCCTGCTCCGCATCATACAGCAAAGCAGCCGCAATTCCCATACTTACATACTCGGCCGGCAGATTTCTGGCTAGCAGTTGCCTGGCCGGAGCGACAAGGCGCTCATTCATGCCCAGCTTGCGAAGGGGTGAGCGAGCCACTCTTGCTATCTGGTCAGCTAATAAGGGATTGGCAAACCGCCGCAGCAGCGTTTGAATATACGTTTGTAACTCTACCGGGGAAAATCCGTGTTTCACCTGTAACAGGCAAGCGGTCTCCGTCAACGCCCGGTTTACAACGGTTAGAATTTCCGGCTGCGCCAACGCCTGCTGGATGGTTGCGCAACGGTACAAATAACCCATATACGCTGTTATGGCATGGGCGGCATTGACTAAAAACAGCTTTCTTTCAATGTATGGCTCCAGCTCCCGCACATAGCTGACATTCTGCAGCGGTTTTATACCGTCAATCAACTGACTTTCATTAACGGTCATTTCATAAAACCGTTCCACATAAGCTGTCGTTATCTCTCCTTGCTGCCTGTTTATCGCCTGCCGGTCAATGGCTACATTAGGAAAGCCGCTTACGACTTCAGCCGCCTGTTGTTCCGCCGGGGTAAGCTGCCGGTAAACCGCCGCTTTTAAAACCGAACTGGCGTTAACCGCGTTTTCACAGGCCATAATATGCAAGGGCTTTTGATTTTTCTTCATTCTTTCCCGCAAGCCCTTGGCAATGACACCGGCAATATGGTCCAGCATGGTCACAAATACTGCCGTGGTAATCAAATCAGCCTCGACAATGGCCTCAATAACCGCCTGTTCCTCACCGGCATCAAGAGCCGAAACACCGGCAATAACTTCCCTGCCGTCCTGTTCGTCAATGAATACTACTTCATAGCTTTTTTTCTCACGCAAAGCCTGCACCAAGGTTTTGTTAACATCAACAAAAGTAACCGCATAGCCCGAATGGTGCAGCAGGCTGCCGATAAAGCCGCGTCCAATATTGCCTGCACCGAAATGCACCGCTCTCATCAAAGCATCCATCTCCCTGCCGCTATTCTAAATTGGCATGAAACTGCCACAAAGTTTTAAGCTCAATTTGTTCTTTTTCCACAATCATTTTGGCAATGGTATCGCCCAAAAGCAGCAGCGTTTGTTCAAACAAACTCGACATAGGCTGCTGGGACTGGATTTCATCAGCTAAATACAGCTTGGTCTGGACGGGAATTCTCACCATTAAATCGGTAATCGGTGCCAATGAACTTTGTGGATTAGATCCCAGGTGAACGACTTTGCCACCGATTTGTTTTGCCTTACGGGCAATAGCCACCGGAACCAGTGATTCACCGCTGCCTGATGCCACCACCAGCATATCCTTATCGGTCATCGCCGGTTCAGTAATCTGACCGACAATGTAAGTAGCAATACCCAAATGAGCCAGCCGCTTGGCAAAGGCCTCTACCGCCAGCTTCACCCGGCCGACACCAATGAAAAAGACCTTCTCCGACTCTAGCAGCAGCTCAATAAATTGCTTCACATCGTCTTCCTTCACTTTTCCCAGTGCCGTTTCGCATTCCTCCAGAATCGTTTGATACGTCTCCCGGTAACTCATAGTCACCCATCCTTTCACGAAAAATTCCTCGCCGCCAGCCCCTGGGTAATTTTGTCCTTCATTTGACGGTAGTTTTCAGCCAGCGTCCGTTCCCGGCTGAATAAGCTGGTGCTTCCGGCCACCAGGCAGTCGGCCCCGGCAGCAACCACCGCCGGAATAGCCTCCAGCGAAACCCGTCCATCCACCATAATTCTCGTCGTCCGGCCGCTGCGCCGGATATATTGCCGGCATTCCTCAATCTTGCGCAGGGCGTAGGGCACCATAGCTTCGCCCTGGTTTCCGGCATAGCCCGGACTAATCAGCATCAGCAATACATAATCACAGTGTTCAAGCACATAATCCAGCACCGACAAGGGAGTCGCCGGATTCAGGGCAATTCCTGCCTGGCAGCCGGCTGCCTTAATCATTTGCAGCAGCCGTTCCACATGAAAAGCCGCCTCATAATGGAACGTAATACTTTGCACTCCGATAGCCAGCAATTCCTTAATAAAAAACTCATTATCGGTGGCCATAACATGTACATCAAAATCCATTCGGCACCGTTTACGCAGTTGTGCCACTGTAGCCAGCCCCAACGGCATGCTGGGACTGAAGTGGCCGTCAATTAAATCGACATGCAGCGAACGAATGCCGAGCGCTTCCATTTGCTGTACTTCCTCAGCCACATTGCACAGGTCCGTACAAATCAGCGAAGGAGAAATTTCTACCAATTCCTGCTTTATCATTTCTGCCTCTCCCACATGCTCTCCTCACTTTCTCAGACTTCATTAAGTTTTAATAAAGTTTCATATATTTCAGCAGCCTGCTCGGTCTGTACCAAACGGTTGACCGTAGCCATGTCTTGAATAGTTAGAGCGATTCGGGACAGAATCGCCAGATGATCGTCGCCGGCACCGGCTATGCCGATGACTAAATAGGCCTTATCTCCGTTATAGTCAATTCCTTCTTTATACTGCAGCACAACAATCCCGGACCGGAGAATTTCCTGTTTAGCTCCATGAGTTCCGTGAGGAATGGCAACGCCATTGCCGATATACGTATTACAAACTGTTTCCCGTTCCAGCATGCCCTGTATATAGGATTTGCGCACATAACCCCTATCTACCAGCATGTTCCCTGCCGCTATAATCGCTGCTTCCTTTGATGTGGTTGCCAGGTTGATTGCAATATTTTCCGGCAATAAAATAGTTTGTTCCATATCCATTTCCCCCAGACTTATGATATAAAGTTAAACAGAATGCGGCTGATGCTTTCTACCGCTATTTCCTTATTCCCGTCACAAACCTCATATAAGAATGTTTTATCAACGATCAAGGCTTTACTGATCTGGCTGACCATTTCTACGATCCGGTCATCATCTTCCTGTGGCAGAACAACAATAAAGGCTGTGCGGATCTTCGCCGGCGGATCGTTAGTCAAATCGTCAACCGGAACAGCCAGTCTGGCAATCCCCACCCGCAGGCAATCACCGGCCCGGCAGTGCAATAAGACCAGGCCTTTCTCATCAATGACCGTACTGCCATACTCCTCTCGCTTAAGCAGATTTCTTAAAATTGTTGCCTGCAGGGCCTCGGCATCAACAATGGTCCTCGCGATGTGGCCAATCAATTCTTGTTTTGTTTTCACAACAAGCTGGTCCTGATAGTAAAAATGCTCCAGCAGCCGATGAATGAGCGCCAGATAATATCCCGTATCCTTGCCGCCACTCTCGGGCTGCTTGGTTTGAACTGCCTTATCGGTAACTCTTTTCGTAATGGAAACAATGTTTTTCCGTTCTTCAATTTCATTGATTTTCCGGTTCAACCGCAGCTTGTCTTCCTCCCTGAGCAGCGGATTGACCACGACTACGGGAAGGATAAAGGTTTCGATCTTCACGGAAGAAATAATTAAATCAATCCCCTGTTCCGACAGTTCAATTTCATTGATCGCATGACTGGATATGGTCGCCACAATATTCACCGGCTTGACTTCCTGTTTGATTTTTTCCACCAGTATCTTGGAAGTGCCAATGCCGCTCATGCAGATCACGATAGCCCGGATTGATTTTGCATTGTTTTCCAGGGCAACCAGCGATGCGGCAAAATGAATGGTAATATAGCCTACTTCCTCGTCGCTGACCGGCTTACCGATAACCTCTTCCAAAAAGGCAATGTGTTTTTTTACTACGTCAAAAATGTGACGGTAATCGGACTTAATCGGTTCCAGGAAATTGTTTGTCACCTTCACTTCCATACTGGCCCGGATCATTAGCAGCTTAAGATGGTCAAGCAGCCGCTTCAACAAATCTTTGTCATAGTCAAGCTTGACCTGCAGTTCCTGTTGAATATTGTTGATAATCTTGTAGGCAAGCTCCGCCAACTGGCTGTCAGGCTGTGACTGTTCTACTGCCAGGCCCTGCCGCCGGCGCGCCGCCACAAAATGAATCAGGATATTGTACACGTCGCAGTCCTGCAGCGTCAGATTGTAATATTTTTCAATAACCCGCAGCAGTTTTATGATATAATCGTATTGGGCAAAGCTTTTAACCGTCTGTACGCTTTCCCGGTCCAGGACAAGTTTTTTCTCCTGTCTTTGGACCATCAGGCCCAATAGCAAAATTAGCTTAAAGTAGGATTCGTCCACAAGTGATTCTTTGATATTCTTATCATAGTTATCTACTATTTTCTTGATATTTTCGAGCAGGTGGCCATCCATCAATCCGGCCAGCTTGATTTTGGTATAGCGCGACAGTTCCTTCTTAAAGAAATCAGGACCCATAAACTCAATATAGCTGTAATGAATATTCCTCGTATCAATATGGCTGATCAGCAAATTAACGATGGCATCCCGAAAAGCTTTCTCAGCGCCTGTCACAAAGAGACCGTTGCCACGACAGCGGACAAGAACCAGCCCTTGCTGGGAAAACCATGGCTCTATTTCCTCCAGGTCCCGGCCAACCGTACCGAGTGATATTTTTAAAGCCGATGAAAAGTAATACGATTTCGCCGGTTCCTGCAGGCCTAGCAGTTCACAAATCAGGACGATCTTACGTTCAACAGCCGGTAAACCGCTGCTGTCATTCTTATTGACCAGTTTTTTCAGCTTCGTTCGTTCTTCGTCAGGGAGAATTAACCGGATTCCCTCGCCGCGTCTGGTGTCAACTTGGATACGGTGATTATGAAAATACCCTTCCAGACTCTTGATATGCCGGGCAACCGTCCGGACACTGATATCCAATCTGTCCGAAATATAACTATACGTGATGTATTCATATTCACTGAGTAATAATTCTAAAATAGCCATTACTTGCTTATCCATAACACCATTCCTTCCGCGTTAAACCGGAAACCCTCTAGTTGTTGTTATCTGAACAGCGGCCTTTATGGTAGCGGGAAACTATACATCAAAAACCGCTGTTCAGTAGCCAGGCAATGCAACCAACGGGACTCCACTCCCGAGTCGTTGTATTTGCCTTTTTTTATTTTAATGAGAAAGCCGTTTTACCAGGTCATCATATTGCGGTGCCGCAACGTAGTTTTTGATTGTAATAAATTCCACATGTGCGGCGGCCCGTCTTGCTCGTTCCAAAAGGCTTTCATGGCAAATCACCAAATCGGCGTCCTGTGGAATTTTTTCTACCGATGTGTTTATTACTTTTACATCCACACCGGACTTTTTCAGCTTTTCCTGCAATACGGAAGCGCCCATGGCACTTGATCCCATGCCGGCGTCACAGGCAAATACAATTAAGTTGATATCTTTCGCCACAGTCTGAGCCACCGCAACAGGGGTTGCCGTCTTTTTTCCTTTAAGCTGCTGCATAAGGTCCTTGGAGGACGCGAAGTCTTCTTCCGTTACTTCCTGCGTATCCAGTTTCAACAAGAAGGAAGATACTACAAATGATACGGCCGTGCCGACCGCCACACCGGCTAATGTTGCCAGATAACCGCCTTTGGGGGTCATTGCCAGGAAGGAAATAATACTTCCCGGTGAAGGGAAGGCAACCAACCCGGCGCCAAAAGCCTGGAAAGTCAGAATACCGCTCATGCCGCCCAGAATCATGGCCACAATCATTTTGGGCTTCATTAGAACGTAAGGGAAATATAATTCGTGAATACCGCCAAAGAAGTGGATGATGATAGCCGTAGGCGCTGATTCCTTACTGACCCCTTTGCCAAACATCCAGTAGGCCAATAATAAACCCAAGCCGGGCCCGGGGCTGGAGGCGACCATAAAGAAGATAGATTTGCCCTGCTCCAAGGCAGCCTGCACACCAAGCGGTGCATAAATTCCCTGGTCAATGGCGTTATTGAGGAATAAGACCTTGGCCGGTTCATTAAAGATCGACAGCAAAGGCAGCAAATTAGCCTGTACCAGTGCTTCAATTCCCACCCTGACAACCTCATTCACCGCTAAAATAGCCGGCCCGATAGTCTTATAGGCGGCAACCGCCAGAATCATGCCTAAAATACCGATGGAGAAATTGTTTACAATCATTTCAAAACCGGCCGGAATTTTGCCTTCCATTTTTTCGTCGAACTTTTTGATGACATACCCACCTAACGGGCCCAGGATCATCGCACCGATAAACATGGGTATACTGGAACCGACGATAACCCCCATGGTGGCAATCGTTCCCATGACACCGCCCCGGGTGCCGGCTATCGCCTTACCGCCGGTATAGCCAATGAGCATCGGCAGCAGGTACACAATCATCGGTCCTACCAGTTTGGCAATGTCGGCATTGGGAGCCCAGCCTGTTGGAATAAACAGCGCCGTAATCAGCCCCCAGGCAATAAAGGCCCCAATGTTAGGCAACACCATGCCTGTGAGAAATCCGCCAAATGCCTGAATGTTAGCTCTTGTGATCATTCATTTTCTAGCCCCTTCCTATTTTATGTATTTGTACACTTGCCATGTACAGCCTTATTATAGGGTGAGTTTACAGAGTTTTCAATCAAAAGAAACCACTATAATGTCAGGAAGGGCAAGTGTCAAAATTGAAAATTTAAATCCCTCTTTATATAACAAATGCTCCGGGCTTTAGGCTCCGGAGCATTTGTTATATAAGATTTATACTTTTATGATACTGCTTTAATTTAAACAAGGACTATTACCGTTTCCATTCCGCCCTAATTCTCCCCCGCATTTCAATCATTACATCAATCACCTTTTGCGCAAGTTCCTCTGTATAGCGATAAGCAGGAATAAACATACTGATACCAATCGTAGTATGATGAATACCGGCTAAGGCGATGGCAATACAATAACAGTCACAATTCGGTTTACGGTGAATATAGTACCCTTTCTTTTGAATTCCAAGCAATTTACTTTGCAGCAGGTCAAGTTCCACGCCGCTTTGTTCTGCTACTTCCTGCCACAAGGCTTCCGGCAAATTGGCCAATACGGCCATACCCATAGCCGACGTTTCATAGGCTTCCGTAGTACCCACAATGGAAGATAACCGCAACGGATGCTTGGACTCCACTTCATCAATATAAAGCAATTTTTTATCGCTGGGTATTGCCAGATAGATGGTTTCATCAAATTTAGCGGCCAGTTGCTCCAAATAAGGATGCAATATAGCTTGTACAGATAAATGGGATTCAAAAACCTTGCCTAACTCGAAAAGTTTCCCTCCCAGAGAATATTTATTGCCGTTTTTACTAACTACATTCCAAGCTTCCAATGTCGCTAAAAAACCATGGAGGGTAGGAAGTTTTAGTTCCAGGGCCGTACTAATATCGGTGAGTGTACAGGTATTGTTATGCTGAGCAATATACTCCAATATCAGCATCGCTCTGTCAATGGATTGAATGGTTTTCATACAACCTCCGCCATGATACCATTTTTATATCTGGCATTATACATGGCTTCTTGACAAAAAGCAATAGTTGGGATTATCATTAATTCACCATAGATAAATAAGCTTCGATAATATCAAAGCTTATTTTTTATATTCAAGGAGGTCAAAACATATGAAAGTTGTTGCATTTAACGGAAGTCCTAAAAAAGAAGGAAATACTTATACCGCGTTGCGCCTGGTAGCGCAGGAACTAGAGAAAGCAGGCATTGATGTGGACATTGTGCATGTCGGTAACTCAACTATACACGGCTGTATTGCCTGTAACGGCTGTGCCAGAAACCTAAATGAAAAATGTGTTATCGCTACCGATTCCGTAAACGAATGGATTCAAAAAATGAAACAGGCCGATGGCATTCTTCTCGGTTCTCCCGTCTATTTTTCCGGTATTGCCGGCACGATGAAATCCTTTCTGGACCGTGCTTTCTATGTCACCTCGGTAAACGGCGGTATGCTCCGTCACAAGGTGGGTGCCAGTGTTGTCGCCGTCAGACGTTCCGGCGGCCTTCCCACCTACCAGCAGCTTAACAATTTCATTAATTATGCCGAAATGCTGGTACCCACCTCGAACTATTGGAATGTCATTCACGGAACAGCACCTGGCGAGGCCAATCAGGATGAAGAAGGAAAACAGATTATGCGGGTATTGGGTAAAAATATGGCCTGGCTGCTAAAACTGGCTGAATCCGGGAAAGCAAATTTGCCTGAGCCGGCAGCCGAAGAAAAAGTATTTATGAACTTTATTCACTAGGGTTTATTTGTAAATTAACGGAATGACTCATGGCGAGTGATTTTTGCGCCAAGCAAGGCAATATTTTGCAGGAATAGTGGCCCCTATTTCAAAAAATGTTAACGAAGTATGGCACAAAAAACACCATCAGGAGACGTTTCGGATATTTTACAAACAAGCCCTAATCACTACATAAACCCAAAGCCCGGACTAAGTCCGGGCTTTATTGACGGCAAGGCTGAGGGTTGCCTGCCTGAAGCTATGTAGTTGTCAATGGGGAGATTAAAATTTCACATGTAAAGCGGCGCGGTAGTAGTGGTAGCTGCTGTTAGTGCTGGTTACTTTATCATCAATTTTATAGTAGTTCAATTCACCGCCAAAAGTTGGGCTGAAGGCATAATTATAGTCAAGTCCTAATCCTTTAAAATCATGACCGTTACCATTTCTAGTCAACGGATCGGGTCCAAAGAAGGCTGGCACAATAGAATTAGCACCTACATCATAATATTTCAGGGCTACATTTTGTTGGCCTTCTTTTTTCAATGCCTGATCACCATACAGAACCTTGGCATACCATGCATTATCACCGCCGGTTACGACAGTGCTTACCGGATCAGCGCTATTGGTAACGTATTCAGCAGCAACTGATAGTTTAGGATTTACCAGATAGCCCGCATTTACAGCCACCCATTTTTTCAGATCCAAATCGCTGGAGTAATTCTTCAATTGAGCATAGGTTATACCCCCGTTGAAGTTCTTATCAGCGTAATTAATGCCCAAGGAAGTAACGTCTATATTTTTATAGTTTTCATAATACGCTCCGGCTGCACTTATATCCACTTTCTTACTGTTTAAAAAAGTCACGCCACTGGCCAAACGGCCATAATTGGATGTAACAGTAACCTTTTTGTTAAGTTTTACTGCCGACTTAACACCGTCAAAACTATAGGCACCACTGTCCATTAACAAATCATTGGCATCGAGCTTTAATGCCTGACGACCAACAGTAAGGTCAGATATACCAAGCTTAGTAGTCAGAAAAGCACGGTCAATGCGGAAAGTAGAACTATCTTGATCATTATCCGGTTTGCCAAACGTCGTCCATGTGTTATTGCTAAAGTTCGAACCGTTCGGTGCATTGTTAACCAAGCGTACACCAAAAGAGGTTTTGCTGTCTACCTTCGCTTCGCCATTTAATCTTAACCGATATTCACCTTTAACATCACTCGCACCATCTTCAGTCTTTTTCGCCGTATAGCGGGTATCAAAAGTCCCGTTCATTTTGAAATTCGGTTGATTTTTTTCCAAAGTCGTTACGCGAACGCCGAGGTTTTGCAGTTCACCGGAAAACTCAGACTCCAGCTTGGTCAGTTCGCTTTTTAAACCGGCATCAGCTTTCTCTTCGTTGGACATGGCTTTGGCTACCAGACTGGCCATTTCATAACGGGTGATGGGTTTGTCGCCACGGAAATCACCGTCGCCGTATCCGTCAATCAGACCGGCTTTTACCAGTTTATTAACCGATTGATAGGCCCAGTGGTTGGTAGGAATGCTGCTAAACGGATTGTTTTCCGCAGCAAACACCGTTCCAGCCGTAGTGGTTACAAACATAAGTGCTAAGGCAACAGCTAACTTCTTTTTCATTCTCTTCGCTCCTTGAGAGTTTTTTCTTTTCCTGATACTCTAAAAACCGATTGAGTTTCCACGTTTCCTCGCGGTTTTCTTTGAGCCCTCCTTGTCCACCATGCTAAGTCGATCGAGAGATTCTGTTGCCCTCTGTTCCCGCATGATATTTGAGGTTGGAACGCCAGGAAATTCATTCCGGCTTCATAGTATCATACCAAAAAGCGGCAATCCAGCGAGTTAACTGTTTCTTAATAAACACTTAAAGTTGTCCAGTATTTGTTAAATATTATTAATACAACTAACCTTATTTCCCCACAAAAAAGACCGCACAACAAAAATTTGCGGCAGTCTTTCTTTATATCACTTATTCTGTTTCGGGTATATCCACTTCCCTGGCTTCTTTTACTCCGGGCAGGCAGGCAATTTTCATATGCCCTTTACTACCTATATTTTTTCTCCTATAATATCCCTTTATTTTCACCAATTTGTCGAATCCATTTGGCTCTTAGGAGTTTTTTTAGAACCAGTACGACAAACTATGACAAGAACGGTAGGTTATACTATTTTTCCCGCTATGGGGCAATCTTGTATACAGTTTTTTGCTCTTTACTTTACCAAAAAAGATGCTATATTTAGATAGGGGATTGATTTTCCCCGATTTTAGCTGTTAACCGGCCATAACCGGAGTTTAGCTAAGTGAAAGGAGCTATATCTAGCAAATGAAACAACCTATTTACAAATATCTTTATTTCCAAGTTCTATTCGCTATTGGAGTCGGGGTTCTTTTAGGACATTTCTATCCATCGCTGGCCGTACAAATGAAACCGTTTGGTGATGGCTTCATTAAATTAATCAAGATGATCATTACGCCGATTATTTTTTGTACCGTTGTGGTCGGCATCGCCGGTATGGGTTCTATGAAAAAGGTCGGCCGTGTCGGCGGCAAAGCCCTGCTGTATTTCGAACTGGTCTCCAGCGTAGCTTTGGTTATCGGCCTGATTATTGTCAATGTCGTTCAGCCCGGCGTCGGCATGAATGCCGATATCAGTTCGCTGGATGCCAATGCAGTCTCCTCCTATACGAAAGAGGCCGCAACGCACACAACGGTGGATTTCCTGATGAATATTATCCCCAATACCGTTGTTGACGCTTTTGCCAAGGGCGACATCCTGCAAGTATTGCTGTTTGCCATGTTATTCGGTTTCGGTCTGTCGGCCATGGGTGATAAAGGCAACCGCCTGCTGGGACTTATTGATGAAGTTTCCCATGTGCTGTTTGCCATCGTTAATCTGATTATGAAAGTTGCCCCGCTGGGAGCTTTTGGCGCTATGTCTTTCACCATCGGGAAATACGGACTGGCCTCGCTGCTGCCGCTGGCTAAACTAATGGGCAGCTTTTATCTGACCTGTTTACTGTTTATTTTTATCGTACTTGGCCTGATCGCCCGCTTTACCGGTTTTAATATTTTCCAGTTTATCAATTATATCAAGGAAGAACTGTTGATTGTCCTGGGCACATCTTCTTCCGAAAGCGCTTTACCGGGGATCATGCGTAAACTGGAAAATCTGGGCTGCTCCAAATCGGTGGTCGGCCTGGTTATCCCGACCGGTTATTCCTTTAACCTGGACGGCACTTCCATTTATTTGACCATGGCGGCTATCTTTGTGGCCCAAGCCACGAACACCGACCTTAACCTAACTCATCAATTGACCATTCTGGCCGTTCTCCTGCTAACCTCCAAGGGAGCTTCCGGCGTAACCGGCAGCGGTTTTGTTACACTGGCGGCTACCTTATCGGCCATTCCCGCCATCCCTGTCGCCGGCCTGGCCTTGATTCTGGGTATCGACCGGTTTATGTCCGAGGCCAGGGCCTTAACCAATTTGATTGGCAATGGTGTCGCTACCGTAGTGGTATCCAAATGGGAAAATGAACTGGACAAGGAAAAACTCCAGCGCGTATTAAAGGAATCATAAACTTATCGTGCATAACAAAGAGCTGTCTCACGGTATTTACCGTTGGACAGCCCTTTTCACTTATAGAATTATTCCTTTTTCCGCTTTAGAATCTAATTTGCGCCGCATGCTGCTTGGCCCACTCGTCAGCGGCAAGCAGGTCTTCCAGGCTGTACTGATAAATTACTGCATGGGCCTGCATGGTCCGCTCAATCACGGCGGCAATATCCAAGAAGCCGATTTCACCGGCCAGGAAGCGCTCTACCGCTACCTCATTGGCACCGTTTAATACGGCACACATCGTACCGCCTGTTTCGATAGCCTGGTAGGCCAGCTTTAGGCAACGAAAGGTTTCCATGTCCGGTTTTTCAAAGGTAAGGTTATTTCTAACCGTAAAATCCACTTTCGGATAGGGATTGACTACCCGCTCCGGATAAGTGAGAGCATATTGAATGGCCACACGCATATCATGCTCGCCAAGCTGCGCAATAATCGAATGATCTTCATATTCCACCGCTGAGTGAACAATGCTCTGCGGATGCACCAGCACCTCAATCTGGGAAAGCTCCACATCAAACAGCCATTTGGCCTCAATCACTTCCAGCCCCTTGTTCATCAAGGTAGCTGAATCAATACTGATCTTTTTACCCATACTCCAGTTTGGATGTTTTAAGGCATCCGCGGCAGTTACATGTTTTAACTCATTTTGGGTTCTGCCCCGGAACGGCCCCCCCGAAGCCGTCAATAGCAGCCGGCTGATCGGATTGCCGCTGTTACCCTGGAGACACTGAAATATGGCGGAATGCTCGCTGTCGACCGGATACATATTAACCTGATACTGTTTGACTGCATTGATCATTAATTCGCCGGCCGATACCAGAGTTTCCTTATTAGCCAAGGCGATGTCCTTGCCGGCCTGGATCGCCGCAAAGGTCGGCTTTAATCCCACATTGCCCACTACCGAAGTCACTACGGTGTCGATTTCCGTCATCGTCGCCACTTGCACAAGTCCTTCCAAACCGGCGAGCACTGTTACCTTTCTGCCGCTTAGCCTCATACTGAGTTCTTCCGCTTTTCGCTCATTCATAACGGCAACTAGAACAGGTTCAAACTCCACCACCTGCTTTTCCAGCAAATCTATATTTTCATGGGCCGTCAAACCCCAGACTTTCAGCCCCGGAACATGTCTTACCACATCCAGGGTCTGTGTCCCAATCGAGCCTGTCGATCCTAATATTGCTATGTTTTTTGCCAAAAAAGGCCACCTCATTCTTATTAGTATATTTCCTGATGATTAAATTCGGCCGACTCGACCCAATCCTGTACACGGTTTAACATTTCAATGATATTATCCATTAACTCCACATGCTTTTGTTCCTCTTCCCTTAGCTTTTGGCAAAGCGTCTTTTCCTCCGGATTTGCCGCCTTTTGACCCAGTTCCTGATACAGAGTTACGCTCTCTTTTTCCTTATCCAGCGCCGCCCGGTACAGATCAATAGACTCCGCTTTAAGCCTTGGGATAGTACACTCCTGATCAACCAGCTCAAACGTTTTGTCAGCAAAGACATTCGGCACGTCAGACAGCGCCGGCTGCTCCGGCACGGTCCCCCACTCCCCGCTTTGGGCTGCCTTGATAATATTATAATGGCGCCGTTCTTCCGCCGCCAGCCCCTCCAACACGGCTTTTAAGTCAGGATGTGAAGTCTTGGCGGCCAGTTCCTTATAATAGGCCTCCCCATCCAGTTCCATGGTCAAGGCAAAATCAAACAGGTTCATCTGTCAAACCTCCCCGCTTTGTTAGCTTCCATATATAGAAATATCAGTCACGAAAAGAACCCAGCTATTTTTTCATATATTCTCTACAGACCAAGGAAAATCCTTCCTGGGCCGATGCTGCCTCGCTTCCCGGCATTTACTGTAATCCGTGAAAAACCTCCTCCTTACTACACAACATATAGTTTGTCAATATATTGACAAACACAATATATGGTAATATGATGTATAAGAGACCAAATGCAGAGGAGGAAGGGCGGGTAGCGGCATACCGCGCCCCGATTGACGATGATTACAACTATAGTAAAACGTGACGGACGGGAAGTTCCCTTCAATCTGGAAAAAATCAGTACAGCTATTAACAAAGCCCTGCAGGCAGCAGGCAACGGTGACGAAAGACTGGCGATGACCTTAGCTGGGCAAGTTGCCCAGGAGGCATCACAGGTTAAAACGAATTCTCCTTCGGTGGAAGAAATTCAGGACATTGTTGAAAAAGTCCTGATCGACGCCGACCTGTCAAAAGCAGCCAAAGCGTATATTCTCTACCGGGCGGAACGGACCAGGGCCCGGGAAATGAACACTCGCCTGATGAAAACCTACGAGGAAATCACCCATAGCGATTCCCGGGAAAGCAACCTAAAACGGGATAATGCCAATATTGACGGCGACACGGCCATGGGTTCCATGCTGAAGTATGGCTCCGAAGGCGCTAAAATCTATAATGAAATGTATATGCTCAAACCGGAGCATGCCAAGGCTCACCGCGATGGTGATATTCATATTCACGATTTTGAGTTTTATACACTAACCACCACCTGTTGTCAAATTGATATCCAAAAATTATTTAAAGACGGCTTCTCCACCGGTCACGGCTACCTGCGTGAACCAAACGATATTGCCAGCTATTCGGCACTGGCCTGTATCGCCATCCAGTCCAACCAAAACGACCAGCATGGTGGACAAAGCATTCCCAATTTTGACTATGGTCTGTCCGATGGCGTCCGTAAAACCTTTGCCCGGAAATACCTGGATAGTCTAATCCAGATTCTTTCCTTCTCTGCCGGGAACAAACAGGAAGTTAAGGACCTGGTGGCCGCGGCCGCCAATGATATTGGCGAACGCCTTCACCTGACACCGGAAATTTCCAACACCAACGGCTATCTGACGGAAGAAGCGGCGCTCCTTTCCCGTACCATTGATGCCGCTCTGCTGCAAAAGGCCCAGGCCTTTGCTTTTGAGCAAGCCCTGGCCGAAACCGACCGGGCGACCTATCAAGCGATGGAAGCGCTTATTCACAACTTAAATACCATGCACAGCCGCGCCGGAGCGCAGGTTCCGTTCAGCTCGATCAATTACGGCACCGATACTTCACCGGAAGGACGGCTGGTCATCAAAAATGTTATGCTGGCGACCGAAGCTGGCCTGGGCTATGGAGAAACTCCGATTTTCCCAATCCAAATATTTAAAATCAAAGAGGGCGTTAACTATCACCCCACCGATCCTAACTACGACCTGTTCAAACTGGCCTGCCGGGTCAGCGCCAAACGGCTCTTCCCCAACTTCTCGTTTATTGATGCTCCGTTTAATTTCCAATATTACAAAGAAGGACAACCTGAAACCGAAATCGCCTATATGGGCTGCCGAACCCGCGTCATCGGCAATGTGAACGATCCCACCCGCGAGATCGTCTACAGCCGGGGCAACCTTAGCTTTACTTCCATCAATTTGCCGCGCCTTGGTATTGAAAGCAACACCATACCGGAATTTTATACCCGTCTGGATCATTTGATTGATTTATGCATTGATCAACTATTGGACCGGTTTGAAATACAGTGCCGCAAAAAAGTCCGTAATTTCCCCTTCCTGATGGGGGATGGCGTTTGGCTTGATTCGGAAAAGCTGGGTCCCGATGACGAAATACGGGAAGTGCTAAAGCATGGTACCTTGACGGTTGGTTTTATCGGATTGGCCGAATGCCTTAAAGCCCTAACGGGAAAACATCATGGCGAATCGGAAGAAATGCAACGGCTCGGCCTGGAAATCATCGCTCATATGCGCCGCCGCATGGACGATGCAGCGGCCAAATACCGGTTGAACTTCTCCTTAATCGCCACACCGGCGGAAGGTCTGTCAGGAAGATTTATTGAAATCGACCGTAAACGTTTCGGCAGCCTGCCAGGCATCACCGAGCGCGAATATTACACCAACTCCTTCCATATTCCCGTGTACTATCCGCTCAGCGCCTTTGAAAAAATCGGTCTGGAAGCCCCCTATCACAAGCTTACCAACGGCGGCCACATTACCTACATCGAGCTGGATGGCGACCCTTCCGATAACCTTGACGCCTTTGAATCGGTTATCCGCTGCATGAAGGAACAAGGTGTAGGCTACGGTTCGATCAACCATCCGGTCGATCGTGACCCCGTATGCGGCTATAAAGGAATCATCGGCGAAACCTGCCCCAAATGCGGCCGCAGTGAGACCGGCTCTGTACCGTTTGAACGGATTCGCCGCATCACCGGCTACCTTGTGGGTACGCTTGACCGGTTCAACAACGCCAAGCGGGCCGAAGTCAGAGATAGATACAAGCACTTTAATGTCAATAAAAATCACTGATTGAAAGACTCCAGCCCAATCCCTCCGGGGATTGGGCTGGAGTTTGCTTTTTCTCAACGCAGGGACGGTTCTTCCGATTTGAAAATTCATTGTGATTGCACAAATTAATTAGTGTGTGCAATTATACTATCATAGTGTGTAATCTCTCCTACTGCAGTTTACTGCCATCCGGGCGGTTTAGCTATGGTCTCTTTAGTTCTTAGTAAGAACATCTTAGGACTCTACTTTGCAGCCTCGCGGGCAAATAATTAATACTTCCCACAAGCCATGTTCTGGCATGAATTTTGCTTAAATTTATTATTGCCATATAAGTGTGATATTTTTAATAGAAAGGGATGGTTGCTAACACCGTGGTATACCTGTAAGCCAAGATTATATTCGAGGGAGGATTTGTCGTGAGAAAGTGGACAATTTTACTGTTAACTTTCGTAGTTTCCGTCTTTATTGCATTTCCGGTGGCTGCTCAAAATAGCAGCACCTCGCCGAGGGTGATCGCCTATCTGGCAGCCTGGACAAACTGGTCGGCCCAAAGTTTTGACGCTAACAAGCTGACCCATATTAATCTGTCCTTTGCCAGAATCGAAAATGGAAAAATCGCCAACACAGTCATTGACGGCAAGGCTGTGGGAGATGCTCACTATGCTGAACTACATAAAATGAAAGAAAAAAATCCCAATCTTAAAGTACTGATTGCCGTTGGCGGCTGGGGCGGCGATGGCTTCTCCGATGCGGCGGCGACACCGGAGGCCCGGGAAATCTTTGCCCAAAGTGCGGCAGATTATATCCAGCAGTATAACATCGACGGTATTGATATGGACTGGGAATATCCTGTTAACGGCGCCTGGGGAACTATTAAAAGCAGGCCGGAAGATAAACAAAACTTCACTTTGTTAATGCAGGCTCTTCGTGATAAACTGGACCTGCTGGGAACCAAAACCGGCAAACATTATCTTTTATCCTACGCCGCTAACATCAGCCCCTGGTATCTTGATAATACCGAACCGGCTAAGCTGGCAAGCATCGTAGATTATGTGAATCTGATGACCTATGATCTCCATGGCGGCTGGGAGGCACAAACAGGGCATCATACACCTCTGCTCAACAGCATTTATGATAAAAGCGGTATTGGCGGAAGTATGGACGGCGTACTGCGGTACTTACACAGCGGCTTTACTTCGGATAAGATCAATCTGGGAGTGGCCTTCTATGGACGTTTCTGGCCAGGCGTTGACAACAAGAATCATGGCCTATATCAAAAAGCCTCTCAACAAGGAGCCGGCGATATAAAATACTGTGACTTAGTAGAAAAATACAATGCCGCCAATGGTTTTATCCGTTATTGGGACGCCAGCGCGCAGGCACCTTATCTGTTTAACGCCAATAAAGGAATCTTTGTAACCTACGATGATCCCCAATCAATTAAAGCCAAGGCTGACTTCGTCAAAAAATATGAACTCGGCGGCATCTTTACCTGGGAACTCAGCAGTGATAAAGACGGCGTCCTTTTAACAAGCATGTATAGCGTCACAAAATAATAACGTGGAAAACTCCTGCCCATTCCTCGGGAATGGGCAGGAGTTTCTTTTAATCATTGTCGGATTTTCCAGCAGTCCGCAGCGCGCCTTAGCTTCGCCGGGCGAAACCGACAAATTTGAATTTATCCGGCCGGTGCCTTGATTCGGTGTACTGAAACAAAGTCATATCTTCCAAATAGGTATAGTTTTTCACTACCACGACCATGTTATAGTTTTCAAAATCCAGATATTTTTTATCCTCTTGCGTAGCTTGCTGCACAGTGACTTCTTTCTGGGCAAAGCCGATTTTGAGGCCCAACTTGGTTTCCAGATGCTCATAAATGGAATCCTCACAAATGGCCTGCGTCAGTTCAGGCACATAGCGGGCATCAAGAAAATCCTTATCCAGAATAATCTTTTTCCCGCCGATCTGCCGGACCCGGACCGTCTTCCAGACTTCAGCCTGCTCCGGCAATTTCAGTTGTTCCCTGGTAAACTCATCAGCCGGGATTTTTTCCAGTTCTTTTACCAGCGTGAGACATGGTTCCGTCATTTTTTGCGCCAGCTCTTTAAAACTGGTCAGACCCGATACGGGGAAACTGAGTTTATTGATGTCCAGGACAAAAGAACCCTTCCCCTGGATTCTTTGTATATACCCGTTCTGCTCCAGCAAATGAAGCGCTTTGCGGATAGTGTCCCGCGAAACGCCATATTCGCTAATCATTTCGGTTTCCGATGGCAGCTTGCTGCCGGCAGCCATTTCGCCATCTTCGATTTTTGCCAGTATTTCATGATAAATACTGATATATTTACTATCCATACATTAATCACCACGAATATTGTAACATCGTGCCAATTATTTCACAAGATGATAGACTATGGACTCGTAGGGCCGCAAAACTACACTTTTACAATCCCTGGCGGCATCGCCGTAATTGGCTATCAATATGTTGCTCTTGTACTGACTGATCTTTATATCCTCAGGCAAAGTGAACACCGTTTCCCGGCCATAGAAATTATTGATAACCAGCAGTTTTTCATTCTTATATTCCCGCAGATAAGCAAATATCTGATCATGCTCTGCGAGGATAGGCTTATATTCCCCATAGGCAATAATATCGTATTCTTTTCTTAATTTGATCAACTGCCGGTAGTAGTGAAAGACCGATCCCTTTGCCTGTAAATCATTTTTCACATTGATTTCGGTATAGTTTTGATTGACATTAATCCACGGTGTGTTGCTGGTAAAGCCGGCCTGGGCGCTATCATCCCATTGCATGGGCGTGCGCGAATTATCCCTTGATTTTGCCTGCAGCACGCGGAGGATATCCTGCTCCTGCCAGCCCTCTTGCTTAAGCAGGGCATAGCGGTTGACGGACTCCACATCCCGGTACATTTCAATAGCGTCAAAATAAGGATTGGTCATGCCAATTTCCTCGCCCTGAAAAATATACGGCGTACCCCGCATGAAATGAATAGTGGTAGCCAGCATCTTGGCCGACTCTTTGCGATACAGCCGGTCATCGCCAAACCGGGATACGATACGGGGCTGATCATGATTGCACCAGAACAGGGCATTCCAGCCGTTTTCCTCCTGCATGGTAACCTGCCACAGATTTAGGATTTGTTTTAATTGCTTAAAATCAAAATCCATGAGCGCCCACTTTTCCCCGTCTTTGTAATCAACCTTCAGATGGTGGAAACTAAAAACCATGGATAGCTCTTTTTCTTCGGGATTGGAGTAGCGGATACAATTATCCAGTGAGGTGGAGGACATTTCTCCCACCGTTATGACATCTTCATACCGGCCAAAGGTCTCCCGGTTTAACTCCTTCAAATATTCATGTATCTGCTGTCCGTCGGCATAAAAACGTCTGCCGTCACCCTCGTTGTCATCCTGGTACACATCGGGTTTGGAAATCAAATTAATCACATCGAGCCGGAAGCCTTTGACGCCCTTTGCCAGCCAAAAACGAACAATTTCATAAATTTCTTGTCTGACCGCTTCATTCTTCCAGTTCAAATCGGCCTGGGTTATGTCAAACAGATGGAGATAATAGGCATTGTGCTCTTTTACATATTGCCAGGCTGAACCGCCAAATTTAGATTGCCAGTTCGTCGGCTCGTTTCCCTCCTTCGGCTCCAGGAAGATATAGTAATTCTTATAACGTTCATCTCCGGCCAGGGCCTGTTTAAACCAGCAGTGTTCGGTAGAAGTGTGGTTAAACACCATATCCAGCATAATTTCAATATCCAGCTTCTTCGCCGTGCGGACCAATTCTTCAAAGTCAGCCATGGTGCCAAAGGTCTTATCAATAGCGCAGTAATCGGCCACATCATAGCCGTTGTCTTTTTGCGGCGATACATAAAAGGGATTTAGCCAGATATAGTCCACGCCTAATTGCTTCAGATAATCCAGTTTCGCCGTTACGCCCGGCAAATCACCGATACCGTCGCCGTTCGAATCCTTGAAGGATTTGGGATAAATTTGGTACACAATACTTTTTTTAAAATCTTTCATATTGCCATAACTCCTCTCACCTCAGCAAGTGTTACAACAGGAGGGTTATTAAGAACCCTCCCGTGTTAGCTAACTGATAAGCCGCCTCTTAATTCCGGCTACTTTACCGCTATTCCATCAGTATTCTGCAGTTTTGCCGAATACCGGGTTTTTCCCAGGGCAACTGTCAAAAGGAACGGTACAACCACTGCGACTACCATGGCCAGAGAAAAAATGAACATAAACTGGGGTTTGATTGATAGTATGCCTGGCAAGCCGCCAACCCCGATGGAATTGGCCATAACACCGGAGCCCACGGAAATCACGGCGGCAAAAGCCGAACCGGTCATGGCGCAGAGGAACGGAAAGATATATTTTAAATTGATACCGAACATGGCTGGCTCGGTTACGCCCAGATAGCACGACACGGCCGCCGGAATAGATACCTGCTTTTCCTCTTCATTATGTCTGTTCAAATAGATCATTCCCACAACAGCCGAACCTTGAGCAATATTGGACAGGGCGATCATGGGCCATAAATTGGTTCCGCCAAACTGGGCCATGAGTTGCAAGTCAATGGCGTTGGTCATATGATGCAGTCCGGTAATGACCAGCGGCGCATAGGTAAAACCAAAAATCGCGGCAAACAGCCAGCCAAAGGAAGACGTGAGTCCGGCGTATACTACGCTGGAGATGGCTTTGCCAATGGCCCAGCCAATCGGTCCTAACACGGTATGAGCCACCAGAACGGTAGGTACGAGTGCCAGAAAGGGAACCACGATCATCGATACATATTCGGGCACTACCCGCCGGACATTCTTTTCCAGTATGGCTAATAAAAAGCCTGCTAAAATAGCCGGGATGACCTGGGCCTGATAACCGATCATTTGTACCTTGGCAAAACCAAAATTCCAAAAGGGAATTTTATCAGCCGGAGTACCGACGACGGCATAGGCATTCAATAGCTGGGGAGATACCAAAGTAAGACCTAAGATAATGCCAAGTATTTGTGTTGTCCCCATCTTTTTCGAAATAGACCAGGTAATACCGACAGGCAAAAACATAAAAATAGCTTCCCCGATCAGCCATAAGAAGGAATGAACACCCGCCCAAAACTGGGATTGCTCCACAATGGTTTTGGTTCCGTCCTCCAGCAGCTTTATATCGCCAATGACATTGCGAAAGCCCAGGATCAAACCGCCTACTACCAGGGCCGGGATAAGCGGCGAAAAAATCTCCGCCAAATTGGCCAGCAGACGCTGCATCACATTCATATTATGTTTGGCTGCACTTTTTGCCGCTTCTTTGCTAACACCATCGACACCGGCAACTTTTACAAATTCATTATAAAAAGACAAGACATCATTTCCTATAATTACTTGAAACTGTCCGGCCTGAGTAAAGGTTCCCTTTACGGAGGCCAGTTTGCCAATCTTATCTACGTCCGCCTGCTGCGGATCTTGCAGGACAAATCGCAGCCGTGTCGCACAATGAGTCACTGCCGCGATATTTTCTTTCCCGCCGATTAGTTCCAGCAATTGTTTTGCGTCGGAATTTTTACTCACTCCAATTCCCCCTATGTAGTTTTTTCCTAAAGCCTACTCTACCCACCCTGTTCAGCCTGCAAGCTTTGCTGATTAAAACTTGTACGTATAAGTTTCTTGTTTTTATTGTAACTTGTACGTATAAGTAAGTCAACGCTTTTTATTAAGAATTTAGCCACTAGTCAGAAAATTTTTCTTATCTCTGCTACATAGATGTTCTGAACCGGAAATATTCTGCTATTCCTTTTAAAACAAGCCCGTTTTTTGCACTTCGCGCAAAACTGCATAGATACAAGCAGCCTGGATCGTTGCAACGATCCAGGCTGCTCATTCTAAAGCTTGCTAAGTTGATTTACGACCACTGAATATGCTCGGCCACCTGAGCCTCGGGATTTAAAACAACATCCTTTAATGCCCATTTTTTAAATTCCTGATAGCCGGTCCGGTCTACAATATACCCGACATGTTCTTTACCGCCGGGAGCGTCTTTGTCGATATATTCATCAATATAAGCATAGGTATTTTTAAGAATCTTCATTATGCTGGCTTCATCGACCCAGCGGATGAATGGTCTGGCAAGCCGGGGATCCCGTTTGCCGGTGCGTCCCATAATAACCAGTTGAAACAGCTTGACAGCACTTCGGGCCCAGGCACCGGAAGGACATTTACCGACGCATTCTCCGCAGCCAATACATCGTTCCTTATCCCTGACTACTTTGTAGTTTTCAAAGGTCAGCACGCCGGCCGACCGTTTCTTGCAATTTTTCACACACGACTGGCAGCCAATACACCGGTACGTATCGTATTGCGGCTCATTCATGCCGATAATTCCGAAATCATGCATTCTGGCTTTAATACAGTCATTAGGGCAACCGGTAAGGGCAATCTTCACATGATAATCGTTAGGAAAAACAACCTGTTCAATCCGCTTGGCAAACGCGGTCGTATCGTATTGGGCGAACGGACATACCCGGCTGCCGATACAGGCTGCAATATTTCTGGTGCCTGCCGCCGGATAACCGGCCAGGGGACTATCCTGGTTGATCTCCAAGCCCTCAATCAGTTCCTGAATGGCCTGATTGACTTGCGGCATGTGTTCCATGGCTATGCCCGGAATCTCAAAACCCTGCCTGGTCGTAATATGCACCGTACCATCGCCATAGGTTTCGGCAATTTCCCGGATGGTAGTCAGATAATGAGCATCCAGATGTCCGCCCGGCACTCTGAGGCGCACGGCAGTTTTATAGCGTTCTTTCGTAACCCGGAAAGCATTTTTCTTTAGCTCTTTGGTTTTAATATCCATGCTTAGTCCGCCCTCCCTTAATCGATCAGAGTTTTGGCCTTGGTATAGTTAAACACCGGGCCTTCCAGGCAAATATACGTATCATCCATTTTGCAATGGCCACATTTCCCCACGCCGCAGCACATCTTCCGTTCATAGGACACCCAAAGATTTTCCTCCCTGATTCCCTGCCGCAAAAACTCAGCTACAGTAAACTTAATCATAATCGGAGGACCCACCACAATGACCTGGGCCGCTTCTTTATTTAAAAATTTGATCTCTTTTATATATTGCGTAATCAGGCCTGTCTGTCCCTGATAGGTTTCATCCTCCGCCTTATCTACCGTCAAAGTCACCTGGAGCTTCTGTTCCCATTTTTTGAAATCCTCGCGAAACAGGATATCCTTAGGCGACTTGAAACCGGCAAGCAACGTAAACGACGGTGTTTCATCACTGTGAGCAGCAAAATAATCCACAATTGCTTTTACCGGTGCCAGCCCTGTTCCACCGGCGGCAACGACTATTTCACGCCCCTGATATTGCTCTATCGCAAAGCCGTTCCCGTAAGGACCGCGCAAAAACAGCGTATCCCCCTCCTGCAATGCATAGATGGTATTGGTCACCGCTCCCACCCGTCGGATGGTCATCCCAATATAATTCTCGCCAATATCACTCACGGAAATAGGAGCCTCCCCATACTTGGGCAAAGAAACTTCGAAAAACTGGCCTGGCTTTACCGGGCCGGCATATTCCATATGAAAGGTAAAGTCAATGTCGGTATGGGGGATGATCTTAATGATCCGCGACTTGAAGGGCAAATAAGGATTGGTCATCATTCCGGCACCTCCTCAAGCTTGCTTAGCTTATTCAGGCAATGGGCAAAGGAAATATACTCGGGGCAGGCATCGTCACAACGGCCACAGCCCACGCACATAGGCTGGCCAAAACGTTTTTTGTAATCATATACCTTATGCAGGACTCTAAATCGCATACGTTCACCCTGGGTTTTCCGAAAGGCGTGTCCGCCGGCCATGTCGGTATAGCCGTCAACCATACAGGACGCCCACACCCGGCGCCGTTCGCCGGCATTGCGGTTCTCCTTGTAAAAAATATCCTGCATGGAAAAACAACTGCAAGTCGGACAGACAAAATTACAGCGGCCACAGCCAATACATCGGGACGAGTACTCCTGCCACACCGGCGAGGAGAATATCTGCTGATCCAGTGCAGCAGGCAACGTCACTGCCTTCTTGTTTTCCATGACAAAATCCGGCTCCAACTCCAGCGTCTCGGCACCGGCAAAACCGTCCAGCGCCGGATTTTTCACGCCTACATACACATTACCACCCTCAGGCCGCACAAACAGATCATACCCGGCAGCAGCATTTGTTCCCATACTCACGCAAAAACAGTTGTCAAAGCCTTGCTCCTCGCATTCCATCAGGCAGAAGTGCACCTTTTCCCGCAGGGCCCGGTAGTAAGGATCGGCCGGACCATTTTGAAGGTACATGGCATCAAGACGTTTCATTGCGTGAATGTCACAGCTTCTCACAAACAGCAGTATCTTTTTATCGCTGATTTGCGGTTCATTCCAATGGTCTTCGGTAAAATAAAACAGCGTCTGCGTAATCGGCAGCACCACTTCTTTGGCTGAGAAGCTGGCCTTTCGCTCAAAGCAAACCTCGGATAACCTGCTTATCTCCTGATATCGTATGGAATCGGTATCCGTATATGTCCCTTTTCCGGCCAACAAGACCGGCGCAAAAATCAGATACTCCTTCTTTAGCTCCTGCAAATATTGATCAAACGCCGCCAAGGATACTTTGTACGCCACAACCATTTCCCCCTGTCTTTAATTTTTTCTGGCAATATACCAGTAGGAATAGCCGATAACCAACGCTCCGCCTATCACATTGCCCAGCGTAACCCAAACTATATTGTAGATAAATCCGCCGATCGACACACCGGCAGCCCCCGGGGCCAACAGAGCCGCAGTCAGCAAGGTCATATTAGCCACGCTATGTTCAAAACCGCTGGTAATAAAGGCAAACAGACACCAGAATACCATAATGAGTTTGCCTGTCTCCTCTTTCATACGAAAGGAGCACCAAATTGCCAGGCAAACCAGCGCATTGCACAAAATTCCCCGGATAAACAGTTGCAGCCAGGGCAGCGACATTTTTGCCTGAGCGGTCTTGACAATAAAAGCCTCGGTACTGCCGCTGAGCAGCCCGGAATAAGCAAACAACCCGGCCAAAACCACCGATCCCAGCAAATTGCCGGCAAAACTGAATAGATAAATGCCCCAGACCTCACGGGCAGTTACTCTTTTTTCCAGGCGGCCGATTGTCATGACCAGGTTGTTCCCGGTAAAAAGCTCCGAACCGGCCATGATGACCAGGCTTAAGGCAATGCCAAAAGAAAGCCCCATAACCAGTTTGACCGACGCCGCTTGGGCCTGGCTAAGCAGACCGCCAATCGTAAAAATAAGTAAAATCCCAAATCCCACATACATACCGGCTAAGGCCGACGAAAGGATATAGCGCCCTTTGGCCGCTTTTAATAAAGCTGCTTTCGCCTCAGCAGCCCCTGAAATTTTGGCAATCTCTTCATAGTACATAACCTATCCCCCGTTATCACCAAATTGTCTGAATTAATAGATTTCATTGTACTACAAAAAAAGAAACCGGGCTGTGACGTGTATCACAACCCGGCCTATATGCCGTACAGATTATTATTTAGAAAGCTTCATTACTTAGATGGCATCCACCGCTATTTTCACAACCACCTTGCGCACCCGGCCGGTCTTCTCACCAAGGCTACAGTTAGGACGGTGCACATCCCAGGGAAAGAAAACGGCAAACATTCCTGGCAGCAGAGTCAGGTCTGTCTCGCCCGGAACATGGCGGTAAAAGATTACATCCCGTTCTGCCAGACAATCCTCAGCCACTTCCCCGGCCTGTTTCAGAGGAGCTACGCCGATCATTTCTTCACCGGAGCAGACGTATTGTATATCTATATATTTTTTATGAGCTTCCGGCCGGCGCTGTTCTTTCGGTTCAGTTTCATACTCGGCAATGGACGCATAAATCCGGTCTTGTTCAATTTCATGACGTCCCAAAGCCAGGTTTGCCAGATCGGCTTCCCGGAGAAAGTTCAACCCGGTTTGCAGTGCCGCCGGATACAGCGGCATTTCTTGTTTGATATTGGATATATAGCCAAAAAACATGCTGTTGCCCCCCGCCTCTATTGAGTACTTTACTCCATTACCGATGTGTAGATGTCCTCTACCAGCTTGTCCAGTTCCGCTTCCTGTGATTCCTTTAGCGAGGACTTAATTTCAAAGGGCGAGCCGATCAGCTCTACATTCTTCATGTCTTCAATGATTTTAAGCATCACTTTGCCGGCCATACTGGCCCAGGTATGGTTGCTGACTACGGCCACTTTCCGGTTTTGCAATTGCAGTCCGGCCATTTCATGGAGCAGCGATTCCATCACGTAGTATAGCCCCATATTGTAGGTTGGCGAGCCGATAACCAGATGGCTGTACTTCCAGACATCAGCAATAATATAGGAAGGATGGGTCTTCGACACATCATACATGCGCATATCAGAGACGCCTTTTTGCGCCAGCTTGTTGGCGATAATATTCATTACGTTTTCCGTATTGCCGTACATCGAAGCGTAGACAAGCACCACGCCCCTTTTCTCAGGCTCATATTTACTCCAATGCTCGTATTTATCCAGTATATACGGCAAGTCTTTACGCCAGATCGGGCCATGAAGCGGACAAATCATGCGCAGGTCCAAAGCGGCCGCTTTTTTCAGCACCGCCTGTACCTGGGCGCCATACTTGCCGACAATATTGGCATAGTAGCGCCGGCTTTCGGCCAAATAGGCCGAGTCAAAATCAGTCTGGTCGCTGAAAATATTGCCGGACAGCGCACCGAACGAGCCAAACGCGTCGGCGGAAAATAAAATGCCTTCACTTTCCTCATAGGTAAACATAACCTCTGGCCAATGCACCATCGGTGCAAAAATAAACCTCAGCGTATGCTTGCCCAACTTGATCGTATCGCCTTCCTTGACCTCCAGATAGTTTTCCCTTTTGTCAAAGCTATAAAACTGCTCCATAAACTGAAAGGTTTTTTTGTTGCCTACGATTTTCACATCAGGATAGCGACGGGTAAGCTCGCCGATATTGGCGCAGTGATCCGGCTCCATATGATTGATAACCAGATAATCCAAATTGCGACCTTGCAGCACATGCTCGATATTCTCCAAATACAAGGCGCTGATGGCCGAGTCCACCGTATCCAGCAGTGCCGTTTTTTCATCCAAAATCACATAGGAATTATAGACCACCCCGTTAGGCAACGGGAACATGTTTTCAAACCGTTCCAGCCTCCGGTCATTACCGCCCACCCACACAATCTGCGGTGTAACCTGTTGTACACAATGCATGATCCTGCCTCCTCTTCCAACTCAGGTAACCAAATGTTTTTCAGCAACTTTTTCCTTATTGTATCATATCAATATAGTTTATTCAAAAATAAACCTTGGGCCAGTCAAAGCAACCAGCCATTCACTCGCCTTCCAGAATACGCTGATGAATGGTCATGATTTTTTGCCCGTAAGTCGTTCCGGGTACGGCCCAGCGACCATTTAAATCGGTCCAGCTTACCGCCTGGGCAAAATTGGCCGAACGGCGCACCAGCTCATAGCGGGGGTCCACAATGTCGGTAACCGGCCGGCGAGTTGCCGTATAGGCAACTAAATGCTGGATTTGCGCCCGCACGCCGATTTGCGCTGTTTCAAACCAGGCTCCCTTGACTCCGCCGCCTGTCGTCCCCAAGCCGCAATAGTTATTCTGGAGCGGCACCACATCGCCGCCATAACGGAAATTGCCGGTTTCATGCAAGGCCTGGGCAAAGGCCACGTCCGGCCGGATTCCTTCGCGTGTCGCTTCTTCATAGTAATAGGCCACCAGTTGCCGTGGCGACACCGTCAGCAAGGGCAGCGGATTACGCCGCAACAGATATTGCACACACTGTTCCTCCGTCGCCATAGGCGGCCCCATAATGGACAGAGCCAGCGGCATTGTCCGCAGTCTGACTGACAGTGACGGCAATTCATAGTTAAACGTGCCGCCGGCCGCTTCGGCCATCGGCACTGTCAGCAACATAGCCAGCAGGATAAACACCAGTTTCTTTACCATAAACCCTCCTTAGACAGTATCATCATCGCTTGTACTGATGTTTCGACATAAAAAGAGCTAACTCCTGTCTGAACAGAAGTTAGCTCTTGATTCACTGTCTTACGATTCGACGGCTGTACTTAATACCTGTGCCCGTTTGGCACTGCGGCTTTTGCAATAACCGATGACCGACGAAATCACAATAACAGCCAGTACCGAATACAGTCCCCGCAATAGCCCGGCGGCATAAACACCGGACAGCACCACAATACTATCAAAAACGCAATTGGTATAGCCGGGATTCCAATTAAACTTTTTCTCTAAATACAAGGCCAGGATATTAGCGCCGCCCAGGGAAGAACGATTCTCAAACAAAATTGCCAACCCTAAACCAGCCAACCCGCCGCCCAGTGTAGCTCCGATCCAGGGAGCTACGGCAAAACCGTTAAACAGCCAATGCTCCAGTCCTCCGGTAATGCCAGACAGAAGCGTAACAGCAGCAAAGGTTGCCAGCGTAAAATTCCAGCCCATTCTTAGTACCGCGAAGGTATAGAAAGGAATATTAATCACAAAAAATGCGGGAGAAAAGGGAATTCCCAGCAAGTACGACAAGCTCAAGGAAAGCCCTGCCGTACCGCCAATGACCAGATGTGCATGGGCTAACAACAAGGTTCCGATTCCGGTAAGCAAACAACCCAATATAATATTAATTACTCGATTCACTATTTCAGTCCCCTTATTCGCAGTCAAACCGCTTTATCAGTTATGAAATACATGATAGAATAATATTGTCTGTTTTAACATACTAAAGTGAAAGAAATAAACCTTTCCGGTTATCACTTTGCATAAAAATAAATAATATTTTATCCATTTTAGAAAGGATGTCTTTATGGATGTTTTAGATGTTCGTCTGTTGAAACTTTTGCAGGTGGATGGGCGCATGACGGTCAGTCAATTGTCACAGGAGCTGGCCTTGAGCCGCCCCAGCGTCTCAGAGCGGCTGCACCGCCTGCAGGAACAGGGCGTCATCGCCGGCTTTACCGCCCGGGTTACTCCGGCTGCCGTAGGGCGTACCATTCTTTTGTTTATTCAGGTCAGCCAGCTCCGCATGAATCCCCACGAATTTGAGAAATTCATTGAAGACCAGCCCTACATCCTGGAATGCCACCGGGTAACCGGCACCGTCAGTTATTTCATCAAGGCGGCCGTAGCTAACATGAACAGCCTGCAGCAATTGGTCGACCGCCTGATTGCCCTAGGCACCGTTAACACTTCCATTGTACTGTCGTCACCTATTTCTCACCGCATTGTCCTGCCGGAAGGCAATTAGAGATTCCCCATATTATAAAGAAACTCTGACCGGCTGCCATACGGTATGGTCAATCATCAGCCCCAGAATGTCCCGGGTAATAACCTGCAGCAGGAAGAAGTCAGGCAACGGCTGCCGGTCAGTATAGGTTAAGCGAACTACCACATCATTGGGAAAACGCAGGATATCGCCCTCTGCCAAATCAGATTCGGCTGTGCTGAAACTAAACGCCTTACGCTGCCGCCATACTCCCTGTCGCTCCCGTCCGAACGTAATAAGCGAAACCTGATAAGTATGCTGCCTTTCCGAATAATCGGGAATATGAAACCGTAGCCAAAGGCGGTTTCCCTGCACCAAGCCACCGACGGCGGCTATTTTTGCTCTGCCTTCGATCGCGCCAAGCCAATTAACACCGCGGGAAGCAATTAAAAAGGACGGCTTGTTAAGCCAGGTATTCAAACTGGTGGCATCCAGTACCGGCTCACTATTGATTTCCGGTATGCTGCTGCGGCCAAACAATTCATTAGAACGGATAAAACTCAAAAGCAAGCTCGACATAACCGGCACCTGAAGCTGGCTTGTATACGCCTTGACCGCCTGTTCCTTAACCGTCATCGCTTGTGTCGACAAAGCCTGCACTTGCCATTCTGTTTCCCGATTTTCATAAAGTGGCCGTGGTGGCAACAAGGCTGCCCCCGGACGATAGCCGTGGGGAATAGGAAAATCACCCCGGTGAACCAGATAAGTGTCCAGTCTGGCGGCTGACGAAAGCTCCCCGCTGCCTTGTAAATGCATAAAGGCTGTGGCCGCAAACGCCCAAACCGCAGCGTGATCGGCATGTTCGTCAGCGGGATGTGGTGCCATAATTAACGTAGGTTTAAAAGAACGCATCAGTTGTTCCAGGCCAGACAGTACATTTTCACCGGCATAGGCCACCTTTTGCTGATAGCTATTGTCATACGGAGTGTACTCCGTATCGGTATAGCGGGAATGATATGGCCGGTTGCTATCCCAATAATCCAGCCACAGGGCATTCAAGCCTCTGTCGGGATAACCAAAAAAAGTGATCTGTTCCGGCTGCAGCCCCAGGTAAGCTAATGCGTGTACTGTTTCTTTCTGCCGGACATAGCCGGACTCAACATAGTCATCGGCCTTGAGGAACAACCGGTGAAACTGCCTTTCCACGGCAAACGTAAAGCCATCACCGTTGGTGACCACCACCACCTGGACCGCACCGCCGGCCTGCAGTACAGCCTGAATTAAACCGGCACAGCCCAGTGTCTCATCATCACAATGGGGCGCAATGACCAATAGCCTGGTCTGCTTCTGAACAGCCGGAAAAGAAGATAATTGTAAAGAAGGCTCCGGTTTTTCCTGATAATAAAAATATCCGTAGCCAGTACCCGCTATAAGAAACGCAAGTACCAGCCCAATCATTAATAACTTTGCTATATAGGCCCGCCGCATAAACCGCTCCTGCCTCTGGTACCTCCCTGCACTAAAAACTCTGCTATTTTTGCGGTCATTTTCCACTGCTTCGTTGTCGTCACCTTACAGATTCTCGATCTGCACGGCTCTTTCACCTTGCATTATAAAAATATCCACAAAAATCAACAATAACTATAACGCAGATGAGATACTCGTTAAGATATTCCTGTCAGTACACAGACCCACAGGACCCGTTTCTAGTATGACCCACTGCAGCGGCAATCTTGCATGCTTTGATTAATCCGTACATTTTATATAGAGGATAAAACGCCAAGGCCTGACTTACCATAATAAGACTAATTATTGCAAAAATGCACCATAAAATACAATAAAAGGAGTTACGTTGTTTTTGTAGAATATGTAAAATGTTTGCCATTAATTAGGAGTAGGAGAAATCATGGATAATGTACAGTTATCGGCAATTGGCTCTTTGATTGGAACCACTTCCATCGTACTGATTTATATTTATTTATATATATTGTACCACGAACGTTACATGGGTATCTGGGCAGCAAGCTGGATTGTCCTTCTTTCAAGATATATATTATTCGACTCCGGATTATTACCTTGGAAAGACTACTCATATGGCATTATTGCTTATCAAATGTTAATTCTGCTCAGTGTTATAATGTTCGTTTGGGGAACATATAATTTTTTGGACAAACCTTTAAAGCCTGTATGGATTTATGGCTTCACTATAACATCTATTGTGAGCGTCAGCATTAGTTTAATATCTAGTTCTTTAATGCTCAAGTTATTATTTCCTATATATATTTGCTGCTTTATTGGAATATGGATTGGTATAACTTATATACGTCAATTAAATTTACAAGGTATTGGACATTATATTATTGGTTATGCTTATATTTTATGGAGCCTCTTGAATTTCGGTATGCCTCTAGCCATAAACATATCATGGATTTCTCCTTGGGGTTACTTATCCGGAGGAATATTACGACTCATTATCGCAATGGGAACATTACTTGTCTATTTTGAAAAAAATAGAAGTGATCTTATAAAAAAAGAAACTCAATACCGCTTATTAGCAGAACAAGCCATTGATATTATCTATTCTTATCAACTATCCCCGGAACCTAAAATTGAATATGTAAGCCCTTCTGTTATGACAACCGGCTATACACCCGAGCAATATTATGCAAACAGTAATATCATCCATGATTTAATACATCCCGATGATTATGCAATATTTCAAGCATATATTAGCGACTTCCCAGATTCTATTTCTGTGCCGCTTACCTTACGCTTAATTCATAAAAACGGAACCACTCTCTGGATTGAAGGAAAATGTGTACCTATCTATGATAAGAAAGGACAACTTATTGCTCTACAGGGAATTATTCGTGACATCAGTCTAAGAAAAGAATTAGAAAAAATGTCATCAACATTTGATCGCATGAATATGGTTGGGAGTATGGCTGCAACTGTTGCCCATGAAATCAGAAATCCCCTGACCACTGTCCGTGGGTATTTGCAAGTTCTTGGAAGAAAAGAAAAATACCAGGCCGATAAAGAAAAATTTATATTAATGACAGAAGAAATAGATCGGGCAAACTCTATCATTAAAGAATATTTATCCTTATGCAAAGAAAAACTGGTCAATTTAAAACAGTATTCATTAAATCTGATTATCGAAGCACTTTTTCCGCTTATACAGGCTGACGCGATCTCAAGTAAGGTTAACGCTATACTAAACCTCAATCCTATACCTAACATACTAGTAGATGAAAACGAGATTCGGCAATTATTGTTAAACCTGATTCGAAACAGTATTGAGGCCATGCCAAGAGGTGGTCAATTGATCATTCAAACACAATACAAAGATGACAAGGTTATCCTTTCTGTCAGTGATCAAGGTTCTGGAATTCCTGACCATGTATTAGAAAATATCGGAACTCCATTTATCACAACGAAAGATTCTGGAACAGGGTTAGGATTACCGATCTGCTACCAGATTGCTCACAGGCATAATGCAAATATTAAAATCGATACTGATGGTAGCGGTACTACAATATCTATTTTTTTCACAATACATAATTGATTTAGATTTAATCCTTTTCGACATTATGTGGAAAAGGATTTTTTATGCCTAAAAAACATTCTACAAATTTCTTCCTATTTTTACATAATTTTCGAGGATTTATACCCTTTCTCTCCGTATCCCTAATTAGGGAGGTGATGTTTATGATTGTGTGAGGTTACTTAACTTTGCATTATTATAACATTTACAAAGGAGAGGAACGTATGAGTTTAGAACAAAAGATCCAAAAAACATCGGAAGTAATGAACACAATACAAATAGGTATTGCCAATTCATCCGAGGAAAAAGAATCAATCTATCATTTTCGTTTTCAAACTTATGTAGAGGAAATGTCCAAAAATCCAAAAGACATAGATTATAATAATAAACTTCTTTATGACGACCTAGATGATCAAGCTATACTTCTCTATGCAACATCCAATTCAACAATGATTGGAACAGCCCGAATCAATATTGGAAAACTAATAAACTTCTCAGATAATCTAATAAATTGTTTAGCATTAGATGAATTTCCTAATGACTGCTCCCCAGTAGGCGAACATCAATTTGCACTTCTTACCAAATTAATGGTCGCCCCCGCTTATCGAAGCACTCCTGCACTCTATCTTCTTATAGCTAAATGCTACGAAATTTGCTCACTCAACCAAGTACAATACGGGTTTGGTGCATGCAATTTCCATTTGTTACGTCTTTACGAACAAATGGGCTTCCGGCGTTATAAAAGTAACTTTACTGACCCCGGTTATGGATTATTATCGCCAATAGTAATGTTAGCCGATGATGTCCAACACTTTAAAGCTGTCCGCTCACCGCTTTTTAGAATGGCGCGTAAAAAAAGCAACTTAAATATAGCGTCGGTAGAATGGTTCCATGAGAAATATGTCAAACCTGGCACCATCATTAACAGTCAGTTAATTACAGAAGAAGAGCTTTGGTCCATCATATGTGCTCATTTGCCGAATTCTCCCACTGAAACCTTTACCCTTTTAAAAGGGCTTTCAGAAGAAGAGGCAAAAACCTTCCTCCATTCCTGCAGCAGCTATATTCACTGCGAAACCGGTGAGTTAATTACACCGCAAGGCGATGTCAGCTACTCCCACAATCTACTGCTATCCGGCAAGTTAAAATCCTTGACCCTCCAGCGCCCTGCTAAGGAGTATGCCCGACCGGGTCAGCATTTTGGTGCCAATGGCTTAACAGAACATACTAAGCACACCGAAGACATTATCGTCACCAGTCCGGCCGAGATTCTGGTATTGTCCGGTATGGCCTTCCAGCGCTTCTTTCACTCATACCCGGAAATAGCCCATAAAATTGTCTACAATACCACTAGACTGGCCCGTGAAAGGCTTCACAGCCTCCGTTCTAAAAGCAGTCACCTATAGAAGATAGTAAAAAACCACCTGTCCGGTTCATTCCGGCAGGTGGTTTCCTATTCACAATCTTAATTAAGGCTTAACAGTAGCCCGATAGGTTTGCTTGCCATCTTTCATTTCAATAATAACAGCACTTTTCACTGCATCATGAGTCGCATTGAAGGTTGTTGACCCCGTTATTGCCGGGTAGTCCTTGGTAGCCGCCAGGGCTTCACGGATTTTGGCAGGTTCTTCGCTATTCGCGCGGCTGATGGCATCAATTAGAACATTGGCTGCGTCATAGCCAAGAACTGCCATAGCATCAGGAGCCTGGCCGTATTCTTTTTTATAGGCTTCAACAAAAGCTTGCGAAACCGGACTGGTGTCTTCCACCGAATAATGGTTGGTAAAATAGGTGTTATTGAGCGCCGGCGCTGTTGCCACTTCCACTAGCTTAGGAGAATCCCAGCCGTCGCCGCCGACAATCGGTATATTCATGCCAAGTTCACGAGCCTGTTTGACAATCTTGCCCACTTCTTCATAATAACCGGGAACATAAATGATTTCGGGATTTAATGCTTTTATTTTAGTCAGAATGGTCTTAAAATCCTGGTCTTTCTGTAAATAGGCTTCTTCGGCCAAGATACTGCCGCCACCCTTGGTAAAGGCATCTTTAAAGAAAGCGGACAGGCCCTTGCTGTAGTCACTGCTGCTGTCAACCAGAATGGCCGCCTTTTGCAGCTTTAAGGTATTCAGCACAAAGTTGGCGCCAACTGTCCCCTGGAACGGGTCAATGAAGCAAACACGGAAAGTATAGTCTTTCACTTTACCGGACTCGGCATCCACCGTTACTTTCGGGTTGGTCGCCCCAACCGCCAGAAAAGGTACCTGGCTGGATTCTGCCACACTGGAGGCGGCAATAGCGTTCGAGCTGGAAAACACGCCGGTTACCGCTACCACTTTATCCTGGGTCGTCAGTTTGGTCATGGCGTTAGCCGACTCGGAAGGTTCGCTTTTATTATCGGCAACAACTGTCTGAATCTGCTTTCCTAACACGCCGCCTTTGGCATTCGCTTCTTTTATAGCCATCTTAGCCCCATTGGCCGCGGAAGTTCCCATCGTAGCATTGCCGCCGGTCAACTCGTCCAATACCCCAATTTTAATCTCATTCGATGACGAACTGCCGCATCCGGTCAGTGCACCGGCCAACAACAAGACTGCCGCTGCTGCCGCGAACAATTTACATCCTTTTTTTTGCATCAGTTATTCCCCTCTCTTTTTATCGGAATATTTAATACCCTTCTGCTTACCAATGATTTGCCCGATCATAATGAGCCGGAGAAAAACGAAAAGAGCCAAATCACAAGATTTGACTCCGAAGAACGACAAATAGGTACATCACCGGATAACGGCCGACGAACCAGTACGCTCTGTCCTTTTGCCTGAGAGTTTCATTGATTCTCTTACGAATCAACTTGCCCCTTCGGCGCCCTGCTCACAGGGGCTCTCCAGAGTTCCATCCGCCTGCGATACTTGCCCCTTCTTTTCCGGCAAGGTCTCGCAAACTTCATACGGACACAAGTATTAAATTTCCAGTACACTAATATATAATAATACCTATAAAGAACCTTGTCAATGGAAATGTCAATATGAAACTTACAAAATACTTATGACTCCGCTTCCAAATATAACGTATCTGACAAAAATAACCCACATAAAATGATAGCGACACTGCAAAGCAAAGGTAAATCAATCTGAATATCAAATAGAATACCCGCCAGTATAGGCCCTGTAATCAACCCCAGGCTGGTATATGCATCGTTCAGGCCAAAGGCAAGTCCCTGCTGCTTCCCCGCCAGCTTGGACAGACGGGAATGAATGGCGGGCCGGAACGTAGCAATGGAGGAAAAAAAGAAAAGATTGACCACAAACATCTGCCAGAAGCAATCTGAAAACACCATCAACAGCAAGAATAAACTGGCCGACAACAAACATCGCCGGATAAGTGAAATTTCACCAAAGCGTTTCAGCAGTTTGCCCATAACCGCATATTGCACCACCACACCGGCCAAGGCTCCACCGATAATCAAAAGGGAAATAGCCTTTGGTGTAAATCCATATTTAACATTGACGTACAAGCCGAAAATGGCCTCAACAATCGCCAGTCCAAAGGTCAATACATAAACAAAAAACAGCAGTGAAAAATATGGCGCTTTAAAGGAGTTAACCAGCAAAGCCACCATACCGGCAGCCGTCATAGTGTCCCGGCACTTTTCTGACTTGGTTGTTTTACGCTCCGGCTCCCGCAGCAAGACCAAAGAAGCCACCATAGCCAGGATTGCCGCGCCGCCGGCCGCATAGAAAGGAATTCGCAAGCCATAGTCTGCCAACAGTCCGCCAATCCCCGGGCCAATAACAATACCTAGCAGCATCGCCGCGCTCAACTTCCCCATCCCGCCGGGACGTTCCGCCTCGGATGTAATATCGGCCACATAAGCTGTCACAGCCGGATTGACCAGTGAGATGCCGATTCCATTGATCAATCGCGAGACAAACAGCCACGTCAGCGTATGAGCGATACAAAAAATCCCCTGCGCAATGGCAAACACAGTAAGGCCCAGAACAATCGCCGCCTTTCTCCCATACCGGTCAGAGAACTGTCCGGCTGCCGGCGAAAACAAAAACTGAGTAATCCCCATGGCGGATACCAAACCGCCAAGAGCCAGACCACTGGCCCCCAGCGATTGCATATAGGCAGGCATTACGGGAATAATCAAGCCAAACCCTAATTGTGAAATAAACATATTCAGCATTAAAATTCCCAGAGCAGCCACGTTGTTCTTTCGTTTCATCCTCCAGCTTGACCTTTCCACTCTCATTTTTCACAAAACAACATAATGATAACAGGAATCAATTCCACTGTACAGGTAAAATTTACAACCAGCGCTGCCCTAATTCGTGAGCAACTTAGCATAAATTAGAATAAACAACAAGTACTAAGCTGCCGGGCGATACAAGAATATGTTCCAAAATGCTATTGACGAAACTAATCTTACCGTCTATAATTACAATTGTTTTATTAATGATAATGATAATCAATAGCATATTTGTTGTTATATCTCGTGGAAATCGTAGTTTTATTTAATTACATAATCTTCAGGGCCTTTTTTACACATCGACCGACTTAAGTCAGTCGTCAGAAAAGTGCGTGAATCATTGTATTTTTGCGACAAGCCAGCTCGCGACGCTTTGGTTATTTTTTCAGGGGATTTCAACCATTCCCGCTATAAGCGGAACTACCAGGAACGGTTCCGTCTTTGCCTTTAATGCCAAAATAGCAGGCACCCGCTGCCTTATTCAATCAGCATAACGCATCCTTATGGAGATGGATTCTTAATCCATCTCCTTGACCACTTCTCAGTACACAATTACAGGAGGTATCTATATCCATGGAATTTTTATCCCAATGCTTCACGTTATTTCATAAAGGCGGTCCGGTCATGTACCTTATGCTGCTTTGTTCCTTCCTCGTCGTCACCATCACTGTAGAACGGTTTATCTATTACCGGAATGCAGCGACCGACACGTCCGCCTTTATCCGCAAGTTGCAGCCGCTCCTTGAAAGGCAGCGAATTGGTGAAGCCATTCAGCTTTGCGAGCAACTGCCGAAAACCGTCTCACAGGTTGCCCTGCAAGGCTTGCTGGCCTACCAACGGGGCAGTCAAATAGAAAATGCCCTCGAAAGCTCAGCTACGCTCACGGCTGCCAAACTGCGGCAATATCTCAATTATCTAAGCGCCATCGTTACCCTTTCCCCCCTATTGGGTTTGTTGGGTACTGTCGTCGGCATGATCACAACCTTCAGCGTCCTCAACATGAAGGCCGGTCAGCCTATGGCCATCACCGGCGGGGTTGGCGAGGCACTGATTGCCACAGCCACCGGCCTGACTGTAGCGGTACTGTCGTTTGTGGTCCATGTCTATTTTTCGCACCGCGTGGACTCGCTTATTACCGATATGGAATCGGTCTGCGCCATGGTCATTAACTTTTTGCCGGCCAAAAAAGCTGCCCGGAGGGACAGTCATGAAATTGCATAATCTCCGGGCGAGTAACCAGCCGGAATTCATGATTATTCCGATGATTGATATCATCTTTTTCTTACTGGTTTTTTTCATGATGAGCACTCTCTATATGGTAGATCAGCACACACTTCCGGTCAATTTGCCAAAAACAGCCGCTGCACAGCAGGATATCGCCGTCAATATTGCTATCACTGTCCTGGAAAATGGCACCGTACTGTATGATCAGGAAGAGCTACCGCTGGCGCTACTTGCCAAAAGGGTTCATGCGGAGCTGGCAGGGCAGCCGGAAGCTGCATTTATTCTACGGGCCGATAAAGGAACCGATTATGAAAAGGTCATCTCGGTTCTGGATGAAATCAAACTGGCCGGCGCCCAGAAAATTTCTCTGGCCGGCGAACCCAAAGCGAGGTAATGGTATGGCAGCACTTCATAAACGTTGGCAAAAAGCGCTGACCAGTTCGTTTTGTATCCACCTGCTCCTTTTGATCGCCTGCGGCTTTATGGCCGACCGCCTGTTTGCCCTGCCCGCACAGCAGGAGACAGTCATTGAACTGGAAATAGGCAGTGATGACAGTCCGGCCGCGGCAGATGGATTACCGGACGAAGCAGCGGCAGAACCGGAAACCGTCGATGAGACGATAGCACCCGATGAAGCAGTAAATCCTGTCCCCGCTACAGAGCAAGCTGTCCCGGCAGCAAAGGCTCCGGTCAAAAAGGGCCATACCGCAGTCGCAACGTCAGCCGGCACCGGCCAAACCACCGGACAGCCTGCCGCCGGGACAGCCGCCAGTCCGGGAACCGGCAGTACTGGCCAAGGCGGAACCAATAGCCGCCGGGAAATCATTCCGCCCTTGATCCTGTCCGATCCGTCGCCGGTCTACCCGCCGGCGGAAAAAAAAGCTGGCGTACAGGGAACGACTACCCTCCGGATTGAAGTGCAGGAAAACGGCCTTCCCGGTTCGATTTCCGTGGCAAAATCATCCGGTTCGGCAGCCCTGGATGAGGCCGCTGTCGCCGCCGTTCAACAATGGCGCTTTGTTCCGGCCAAAAACCGGCAAACAGGAAACGCTATTTCCTGCTTTATCAACCGCCCTATTGCCTTCCGGCTTCAGTCGTAGTACTTTATCACCTACATACATTGATAAGCTTGCAGTCTTTTTTTGCTCCTCTTCTTTGTCATCGCCTTACCTATGGCCGACATGTGCGCCTGCTCCGCATTGCGGAACAAAAAAATCCTTTCTAGCTTATCCTATCTGTTTAAAATTAAGCTACTAGCAGGGAGACCTTTAATGATAAAACTATTTGTACGTTCCGGCAAGCAATCAGGGCCAATCTGCAGCCAGGGGTCTACACTCCCCCTGATCGTATGGCTCGGCAGCGCTCTTATTCTATCCATGATAACCGCCGTTTGTTTCGGAGCGGTTACCATTTCACCGCTCCATTCCTTTCAAATTATTCTATATAAGTTGTCCAGCCTGGAACCTGGTCAGCTTACAACAACATTGCCGGCAACTTATTTCGATATCATTTGGGACTTGCGCCTGCCCCGGATTCTGCTGGCCGCCATTGCCGGTGCCGGATTATCGGTGTGTGGTGCTGTCATGCAGGCCTCGGTGCAGAACCCCTTAGCCGACCCCTATATCCTGGGAGTTTCCGCCGGCGCGTCACTGGGCGCCACCTTTGCCATCCTGCTCGGCGGCACCAGCCTGTTCGGCAGCTTCGGGATCATTTTTTGCGCGTTTATCGGCGCTTTGGCCGCTGCCGCCTTGGTCATGAGCCTCTCTTCCCTAGGCAGCTCAGCCTCAACAGTAAAGATTGTACTATCGGGTACGATAGCCAACGCCTTTTTTCTCAGCCTGGCAAACTTCATTATCTATTTCTCCAACAATACCCAGGGAATTAGCAATGTCACCTTTTGGAATATGGGTTCTCTGGCGGCAGCCAGTTGGCAAACCCTGCTGCCGCCGGCCATAACGGTACTGCTGGGCAGCCTGTATCTGCTGAGCCAGACCCGGATACTCAACACGCTGATGCTGGGAGAGGAGACGGCTCTTACTTTAGGCATCAATGCCCCCCGGATACGTTATCGTTATATGCTGTTGACGGCACTGTTGACGGCAGTTATTGTATCGGCTTGCGGCACCTTTGCCTTCGTAGGGTTAATCATCCCCCACATTGTCCGGGGCTTTGTCGGTGCCGACCACCGGCGGCTTATCCCCGGTACCTTACTGGGTGGTGCGGTCTTTTTAATCTGGGCCGATACCCTGTCCAGGACCATCTTGACCAATGGCGAACTACCCATCGGCATTATCACTTCGCTGATCGGTGCTCCCTTTTTCCTGTATATATTGATAAAACGCACCTTTTCTTAGGAGGGAAGCCATGGAACTGACAATCAATGCTCTGGCGGTAGCCATACAAAATAAAACCCTTGTGAAGGATGTTTCCCTTACCGTACGTCCCGGCAGCTTTGTTGGCATTCTTGGCCCGAACGGCAGCGGTAAATCGACCCTGCTGCGCACCATCTATCGCGCTCTGGCCCCGCAAAGCGGCGCCATATTGTTAAACCGCGAGCCATTGCAGAATATAAAAATAGCCGACACAGCCAAACAGATCGGCGTGGTCGGGCAGTTTCACTCGTTAAGCTACAATATAACCGTACTGGAAATGGTCCTGCTGGGCCGCACACCGCATAAAAGACGGCTGGCCGGCAATAACCGGGAAGATTATGAAATTGCCAGACAGTCTCTGCAACAGGTCGGAATGGAACATTTTGCCGACCGTAACTTCGCCACCCTGTCGGGCGGTGAAAAGCAGCGCATCATCTTAGCCAGGGCATTGGCCCAACAGCCGCGTCTGCTGCTGTTAGATGAACCGACCAACCATTTGGATATTAAATACCAGCTTGAATTGCTGGCCATCGTAAAGTCGTTAGACATCAGTGTTCTGGCCGTACTACACGATCTTAACCTGGCAGCCATGTACTGTGATGATCTCTACATACTGAAAGAAGGGCAGCTAATCGCCGGCGGCACACCAGACGATGTGCTTACCTCCCGCCTGATCCGCCAGGTCTACGAAATAGACTGTCATGTTATGAAGCATCCCCGTACCGGCTGTCTTTCCATCAGCTATTGCCCTGCCGGGCAAGAAAGAATCACCGGATAAGGAGCTATGATGAAGAAACCACATAAATACCTACTTCTGGCAACCTGCAGTCTGCTGTTGCTGGCAGCAGGCTGTCAAGTCCCGCCACCGGCCACTGGTCCTGCTGCTCCGGCACAGACAACGTCTGGCTACCCGGTAACAATCCAAAACTATGACGCCGGCGGCCATCCGATTTCGACCACCTATACTCAGCCTCCCAGCCGGGTAGTCGTAACCCATCCGGGAGCCACCGAGCTATTACTGGAACTGGGCCTTGAGAACCACATTCTCGCCTCCGTAGCTCCTTATGGACCGCCTTTAAAGCGCCTGGCCGGCAAATACGCCAATCTGCCGCTCACCAAAGCTCTGTACGCCCCTTCCCAGGAAGAGCTGGTGCTGATGCAGCCCGATCTGATTATCGGCTGGTCACACCATTTTGATGTCGGCGGCTTCGGCGATGTTACGGCCTGGAAAAAACGCAACGTAGCCACGTATATCGTGCCCAGTACGCTTCCCTCCGCTACGCCGACTGTCGAGGGAACCGTTTATCCTTTTATTGACGACATGGGAAAACTATTTGGCATTGCCGATCAAACCACCGACTATATCCATCATTTGCAGCAGCGAATGGCTTGGGTTAAGGACCGGGCCGCGAAGGTAAGACAAAAAAAGACGGTAATCATTCTGCAAAGTCACGGCAACGGCCGTTTTACACTGTACGGTAACAACTATCTGATCAGCCAACTGGTTGCCGATGCAGGCGGTATCAACCTCTGCACCAGCTCCGCTTCACTGGTCGGCGCCGAAACGGTATTATCTTATCAGCCGGATATTATTATCTTTATCCCGGTCAATCTTTCCCTGACCGAAGAGTTACGTGACGAGGCAGCCATAGCTCAGCTCACAGCGATTTATGAGCTTAGACATATGAACGCCATAGAGCAGAGAAGCATTATTCCTCTTTCCTTTTTCACGGTGAACAATGCAGGAATACGCACGGTGGACACGGTGGAATACCTGAATCATACGCTATATCCGTAATTTCTTTGCGCTGCGCGTCCGGATGGATTTTTTTCACCACACCGGCGGATTCATTAAACCGGCGATTCCCTGGGCAATAAATTGCCCGGTCACCAAAAACTCTTATTTCTTACTATCCATCAAAAAAAGAATTCCTGAATATGGTATAATAAGTCTGACATTTTTTTATTTTTCGCCCTTGGGCAGATAAAAAAGCGAGGTGCTCTTTATTTCCAGAATAAGCAAAGATCCATTAGTGAGGCAGGCCGAATTAATTGATGCAGCCGAAGAGTTATTTTTAGCTGCCGGATATCAAAATACCATGATCCAGGATATCGTGAAAAAAGTCGGTGTGGCCCAGGGAACCTTTTATTATTACTTTGCTTCCAAAGACGCTGTCCTGGAAGCGATTTTTACCAAGCATTTTCAAAACATGCTGGCTGAAATCAAATCGTACCACCAGAATCATATCCCGGCCCTTGAGCAGCTTAATTTATTTATTAATCTGTTCTATAAGCTCTCATATTCCGGGAAACCAGGTCTTTTGGCTAAAATATTATATAAAGAAAAACAGGGCCTGCTGATTAATCAGCTTTGGCGCAAAACCCAGATGATTTCGATTCCTTCGCTCATCCCTATCCTGGAACGATGTAATCAGGAAGGTGTCACCCATGTGCAGCATATGGAGGAAACGCTTGCCTTTTTTCTTGGCATTATAGCTTCCCTGTTGGAAGCATCTTCCCCGCTGATCCATGGTCACGAATCCAATCCGGAAGTTGTGTCCAGGAAGATCGGCATTGCGGAAAAAATGCTGGATACCTTATTTTCCGCTCCCAACGGCAGCATTCGCTTCCAGGCGGTCGACCTTCCTTTCCCCGCAGAGGAGGAATGCTCCGGTATGGAAAAAAACGATCAGCAAACTATCTAATTCAGAAAAAGCCTTGTTTCAAGGCAGTTCCTACAATATGTACCTGAACATGGACCTCATGATCCACGGTAGGAAACACTTCCTCCCAGTTATCGGCTACCGTTCGCCAGATGTCTGGCTCTTTTTGCTTTAACGCACTGGCAAAACCTACGACATCACAGGCAAATTCATTCTGTGTTTTTAAAATAGTCCGACTGATGCTATCGCCGATTGCCTGTTCAGCATCTTCCCGTACTCCACCCAAATAGTCCAGCATGGCTTTGGGTGCGAGTATCTTTTTTTTGCCCTGCTGCTCCACCAGAGTTAGCTCTGTTTCCACCTGAATGACAAAACACAGTTTACCCGCCCGATATTCCGGCTTTATGCTTGTCTTGCTGCTCTCAATTTCCAGGGAAATAAGCTTCCCCGGTTCCAGGCGGGAGGGTAATGTCACAATGCCATTCGGCAACTCCTTCACCAGCCAGTTAAGTCCCTGGGTTTCCGTCTCATCCAGATAGCCTGCCAGCCTGTCTTTCTTAAACACCGCAGCCCCGCTGGATTTTACTTGTTCCTTAGGTGTTTTTTGTTTAACTCCTGAATTTTCTTCCTCTCTGGGTGCAACTTCCACGACACCAAGGACCGAGCAGTTGCCCTCCTTGAGAAAATCACGGTAATAGTCAACTACACTACTGACCACTGCTTTATTGTTGTATTTTGTGTTTTTGATAGTGTCCCGCAAATAGATGGCCGGAATCACATCGACTCCTGTTTTGACATTCAAAATATCCTTAGCCTGACCCTGCTTGGCAATGCACAGCAGGGTATAGCCCCTTAACTGCCTGCCTCTTACAAAGAAATCGAGCAAAGGCGTAAGTCCTTCTTTAGCCAACGTCTCATCAACGATAATAACTTTGGTATGGGCATAAAAATTAATTCTGTCCAAAACCTGGGTCGTATTCCGTACCGCCTCAAAAATAGTGCTGCCCTTCCCGGTAACAATATCCACAACCTCCTGATCTCTTGCCCCTTTTTTATCAAGCGCCGCCGGCCGGATGACTTCGGAGGTAACCAATATATCGCCGCTGGCAGGGTCCCTATCCAGGGCAACAGCCACAACAATCCCGATATTATTCAATTCTTCCGGCATTTTACAGCCTGTCGACGGCAGCAAACAAAGTAAGAGGCAAACAACCAGTATAAACCGCACCATCTTACTCTCCTCTCCGGCGGGAATGTTTCCATTGGATATAGGAAGGTCTTTGTTTCATGAGCCATAGGGAACTCCTGATTAAGGTATCCTTTAGGCCGCTCCGGTTCACCGGGGCAAGCGGTGACAGATAGGGAGCACCAAATGAGCGTAAGGAACAGATATGGGCCAAAATAAAGAAAAAGCCAATCAGAATACCGTATAATCCCAGCACTGCCGCCAGAGCCAATAGAAAAATACGCAAAAATACGGTCGTTGTGGTCAGTGAGGGATTTACAAAATCCGTAATGGCGGTAATGGCTACAACGATAACCATCGGACTACTGACTACCCCCGCATTGACCGCCGTTTCGCCGAGCACCAGCGCTCCTACAATACTGATCGCCTGCCCAACCGGCCGTGGCATCCGGATACCGGCTTCGCGGATAATCTCAAAGGCAATGCCCATGATGAACGCTTCCAAAAAAGGCGGAAAAGGGATACCCTCCCGGGTGGCCGCCATCGTAATGAGCAAAATGGTCGGCACCATTTCGTAATGATACATGGATACGGTTACATATAAAGCAGGCAGCGCAATGGTCATGAGCAGCGAGAAAACCCGAATCAGCCGCATAAACGAGGCGGCAATAGGCCGCAAATAATAGTCTTCACTGCTCTGCAAGCTTTCAATAAACAAAAAGGGAACCGTCAAGACAAAGGGGGTTCCGTCACAAAAAACCGCCACCCGCCCCTCCAACAGCTTACCGGCAACCACATCGGGTTTTTCAGTGGAGCCCACCGTTGAAAAAATGCTGTATTTCTGGTCTTCAATATACTGCTCCACGTATCCCGAGTCCAATACGGCATCAATTTTAATCTGCTGTATTCTTTTTTTTACTTCCGCTACCAGTTCGGGATTTGCCAGATTTTCAAGATAAGCAATCACTAAGTTGGTGTTTGTTTGTTCTCCAAGCTGCATTTTCTCTACAACGAGGTCGGTATTTCTTACGCGCCGGCGCAGCATGGTGATATTGACAGTTATATTTTCGGTAAAGCCTTCCCTTGATCCCCGGACCACCGTCTCCGTGCCAGGTTCTTCGATGGCGCGGTAGCTAAAACCTTCGGTATGGACAATCAGCACCTGCGGTGATCGGTCAATAAAGACAGCCGTATTGCCGGCAAGCAACTGCCGGGCTACTTCCTGAAATACATTGGTTTCGGTAATGCCGGCCGATCCCAGCAAGTCCTTTTTCACGCGCTGCAGACAGTTTCCCCGGTACCGGCTTCGTCTTACCTGTCCTTTTACCGGCTTTTGCATGAGCGGCTGAAGAATATATTGATCAATCCGTTCCACATCTGCCATTCCATTGATAAAACACAAAAAGGCTTCCCGATGCAAATGCGGAATGGCAAAATCCCGAAATATAATATCCTGGCTTTTATCAAAGACTTCCCTTAACTGTTTTTGATTAGCCCGGATATCCGGGCTTACCTGGCACGCTGATTCCTGGGCAGCCCCGGAATCAGCTTTTTGTTCCGGCCCGGTATTGGCAGACTGTGTAAACTGCAGAACCATCACTTACTTTCTCCCAACTTGTTTGATCAATTCAACGGGTAACCCAGCGCACCAGACAAAGTAACGCATAATAAACGCAAAGGAGGGCAAGCACTCCGGCGTATAGCCAGCCGCCAACAATCAATATGGCCGGAACAAACCCGACTTCCAGCAGTAGTTGCGGCGTAAGGGTATCCATGGGATCAACTTCCCTCCTGTTGACAATTGTTTGTTTTTCTAATCCGTCGTTGCAGGTCCTTCAAATAAATCGCGATGAGCAATAACACCGGGCAGACCAGTTCAAATACGGTAAAGCCACTGTAGAAATAAGAAATGGAGACCTTCAGCCCGGCCCAGCGGTGAAAAATCAGGTTGGGATAATAGGTAATGGAAAACCAGGTCCAAAAGGTGCCAAAAAATACAATCAACCATTTTTCATGCTTTCGCGGCACTTTGAGCAATGTTTTGTATACCAGAATTCCGCCGTAAAAATGAATGGCCATCTTAAAGAAACCGCCAATAAACATAACCACCGTAGCAATTGAGTCAAGGTTAGTAATAATGTCCATAATATTAATGAGTTTAATTACTTCATAGATCGGGATTGTAGATATTTTAACCAATGGCACTCCTAACACGGCTACCATAAGCGCCAGCACACTGGACAGCAGCACGCCAATGGTGGCAGTGACAAACATGGAGGTCTTTCTCACCAGTTTTTTCTCTCTCGCAAAGGGCCAATACATAAAAAAGACCACCATTTCGCCAAAAGGAAAGTTTAATACCGCCGGTATCGCAGCTTTTAGTACTGGTCCTACCCCATTGCCCAGTACCGGTTGCAGACGGTGCAAACTGACCTCTCCGGACGCGCTGATTAAAAAGATAGTGGCTATAATAAAGAATACCACGATGGGGAACATAATTTCTCCCATCCGGGCCAACACCTCGCAGCCTAAAAAAAGCACATACACAACGGTAAGCATAAAAATGATGAGAATTATCGATAAGGGAATATTAGGCAGCAATATCATTGAAATCAGCTCGCCAAATTCCCGGAAATTCAGCGTCGCAATCCAGAAAAACTCCAGACCGTACAGCATAGCCAACGGAATGGCCAGCCAATTGCCAAAAGTCTGCTGGATAATCTCCACCAAATTCCGCTCGGGATACCGGCGATGAATTTCCGTATATACCCAAAGGAGCAAAAAGCCAAAAAACATCGCCGTTAGAATGGCAAGCCAGGCATCTTCATTGGCATCAATCCCCAGCCCAAAGACTGTCGTACTCCCGATTTCAAACAGCATCATGAGGCAATATAACTGCCAGGTGCTTATCTGTATCATCCGCTTGCCCCGTCTTTCCGGCAGGAACTGCCAGTTTAACATATATTGTTTCACATTTTTTCCCACGCTATACACCTGGGAACCACCGATTTATCAACGGTTACCCGGCCTTTTAAGACCACAAACAAAAAAGACCTCCCTAATAATTAGGAAAGTCAGCAATCGAACCAGAATGTGTTTTCAAGCTGTTCAGCATACTGCCTGACGGCGCTTTTTATGTCATCCTTCATTAAGCCTTTTTAAAAACACGCACTACACTTCACAATAAGTTTTCAGCAATGGTTTCATAATTTAACAAATGACTGTTGATGGTATCAAAAACATACACTACCCCATCAGCTTCCTGACTCAGCCGGTCCAGATAATCCTGATAGGGACGCAAGCCGATGGCAATAAGCCGGTAACCCTGTTTTTTTATTTGACGGGCAACGAGCAGGGCGTCATCCACCGACTGCTGCGTTGTGCAATCGGGACCGTCCGGCAACCCATCGGTAATTAAAATCAATACACCCTTGTCCGCCTTTGCTTTGCGCAGGTGTTGAAAGCCCGCTTGCAATCCCAAGGCCAGCGGCGTCCTGCCGGAGGTCTGAATAGCCTGCAAACCTTTTGTAAGCTGCTGATAATTTCTGGTTAAGGGTACCCGCACCTCGGCAGCACTGTTTTGAAAAGTAACAATTCCAATCCGGCCGCGAATCCTCGTCAGCAACTGTCCGGCAAACATTTTAGCCGCCTGAATCCGTTTGCCCCCCATGCTGGAGCTGGCGTCAATCACAAGACAAATATCATTGCCGTTGCGCCGGCAACGAATATAGTGACGCAAATCGTTTTTGGTAATAGAAAAACTGATATTAGCCTCCGTCATTTTACGGCAGGCCGCCGCATGAACCGTCTCAGAAATATTAAGGGAGGTTATTTCTTCGCCAGGCTTTTCCACCAGCTTTTTACTGACTTCCCAGCGGGAATAAAGAAGTGTTGACCGGTTGTATTGTCCCAACCGGTTGGATTGCTTACCATTTCGTTGAATTTTCTTCAGATACGCCGCCATTTTGTCCGGATTCTTACAGACCAGAGCATGCACCAGGCAGTTGGCCACCTCCTCATCAGGCGGTTTTACCAGATGCAGCGCGGCAGGCTTTTCCTCCGCTATGCCGACCAGCTTCTGCTCATTGCACTCTTGGGGCTGCGCCGTGTGTCCCATCGGCCTGTCGGAATTGCCGTGCCGGGCATCAGGCGGAGGTTCTCCGGCTTCCTCATCGCCGCCGTATGGCTGCACTGACCTGTCTTCAGCCTCAGCCTGATCCAGCTCATCACCCTTATCTTCTTCCGGCGCTGACTGATCACCGGCAAGCAGCGAATCGTTATCGGTAGCATAATCCGACATATCCAGCTTGGTATTGGCAGGATTATCGACCTGAATAATTTTTTCATTCCGTCGTAATTCCAGTTGATTGGCCAAAATCACCTGCTCCACCGCATGGATCATATAAAACAGACCGCTTAAAGCCTCCCGTGAAAGCATAACTGCCATATGGACATGATTTTCATGGGCTTTACACAGCGAGTCTTTCCTGCCATACACTAGTTTCCCTGTAATTCGCCCACCGCCTTCGCCGGTTTGTAAATCAACCGCATCAGGGTTAATTCGTCCGTTAAATATATCACTGGCATTATATTGGGCAATGGCATCCCGTAAGGCCTGGGCTACAGGTTCCGGCCGCAGACGGCCGCACTCATGAAAGATATCCACGTGCAAAATCCTGCCGCGATCCCGGCGATGATAAAAAGTCTGTCCGGCATCAGAATTCTGCAGAATCTGAATTACTTCCGGTTTTTGCGGATCGTAAGTATGAACCTGCCGGCTTACCACAGCACATTCACCAATGCGTGCTCCTTTTCTCTCTTCCAGCACAACCGCCAATCGCCTGGCAGCCGTTTCCACGCTATCGGCGGGTAGCCTTTTTTCGTCAAACAGTACCATCGCGCTTTCCTCCCGGCTCATGGTTCTGAATCAACCGATACCAATTGATCAGAAGGCAACTGCTCCAACGGAATCGCCTGCTTTGGTGGAGCAACCATCTCAGCCGCAGCAGGACGGGTTGATGGTCCTTCCAGCCCTTGTCCCTCACCTTGCTCCCTGTTTTTACCGGAACTGGCCGGACTGCCATTACCGTTGGAAAACTTTTTGCAAGCACTTTGCCATAGCCGTTTCAACCAGGAGTTTTTTTCCTTACCTCGCTCGGCCGCCACCGGGTTGCCCAGGCTGTCGGTATTATCGGCTTCCCAGCCGTTTTGCAGCGCCAGCCTTTTTACATATTGTTGAATGCGCTCGATCGTGACCGGGTCCAGACGATGCCCAAAAACCAGAGGCACCACCTCCGCTACGTCATCTAAAATGACTGTTTTTCTGCCATTGCGCATGGCAAGCAGGGTGGCTGACAATTCCAGAGCTTCCACCGCCCGGATGCTCTCAATTTCAAAATCAATATAGATAGCAGCCAGCACATCCAGGATATCGCTCGGAAAGACCACCTTCTTCATGTCTGAAACTGCCAGTTCCCGGCTCTTTGTCCTTAAGATATCCTCCTGCCTGGGCTGCATGAGAATACGCCGTACTGTCTGTGACTGCAACGGCCGTTCCATCTGTACCCGTAAATCAAATCGGTCGGATAACTGCTTGCGGATTTGCTGCAGTGGACCGGGATCTTCATCCGGATTAGAAGCCGCCCAGATGCTGACCGTGACAGGAAGTTCAACTGTCGGCAAACCGGTTTCCTCGATTTGCACCCGGCCCGGCTTGGTTCCCATCATATCCAGCAGTACATCCACCAGTTCCGGTGAAGTATCAGCCAGACGGTTTATTTCATCAATGAAGATAATACCTCGGTGAGCCCGTGGCACTGTCCCCGGCAATAACGCCGCTACGGAATGCCGGGAATCGATGATTTTACCCAAATCAATGCTGCCAACCACTGTGCCAATTTTGGCAGAATGGGATATTTCCAGAAAAGGACGCGGCACCAATTCGGTCCCCAACCTGATAATATCCTCCGGTGACATCCCCTTATGCTCCGGACAATGGGGTGCTTCCGGCCGGCAGTTATAGCAGCAGTTTTTAATCCGGAGGATGGGCGGCAAAATATGTCTGGCAGCCCGTATAACCGTTGTCTTGCCCGTCCCTCGCAATCCTTCTACATGAAAATGGAGGGGAATCCGGTTGACCTGCGAGGCAATGGACAGCTCAATGGCCGTGAACAAGGACCGGTTGCCCTCATGGCTGATTAAATCATAATAGGAACGCATACTTACCTTTCCTCCCGTTATTCAATGTCGGTTACCGCTTTCCACTACAGAAGGTGATACCAACCCTTAATGTAAGTATGCATGATTTTCCTTTGTAAAATTCCCTTTTTCAGGCTACCACATCTTTCCTGGGCTGACGGGTTTCATTGGCACCGGTCAGTTCTTTACTCACCCAATAAAGCGGACGTTGTTTGACTTCTTCAAAAACCCGCCCCACATATTCCCCGATGATACCCAACCCTACGAGCTGTAAGCCGCCCAGCAGTAAAACACTGGCTGCAATGGTTGCCCAGCCGGGGACAGCTTCGGCGGTAAACAGCTTCGTATAAACTACATCCAAAGTCACCAGAAAACTCAGCAAACCGGACAGCAGTCCCAAATAAAAAGCCATCCGCAGCGGAAGCCGGGAATAGGCCGTAATTCCATCCAGACCAAAGTTAAGCATTTTTTTTAGCGAAAATTTCGAGGTCCCCGCAAAGCGTTGGGGAGCAACAAATTCAATCTCAGTTTGCCGATAGCCCAGATTACCAACAATACCGCGGATAAACCTGGCCTTTTCTTTAAAGTTCTTTAGCGTTTCCACAGCCTTTCTGTCCAGCAGTCTAAAATCTGAACCGCCTTCCGCCACCCGGATATTGGACATGCCATTCATAATGCGGTAAAACATAGCGGAAGTAAACCGCTTAAATTGAGATACGCCTTCCGTATCCTTCCGTATAGTTTGCACCACTTCATAGCCTTCCTGCCATCTGCATAAAAGCAGAGGCAGCATATCAGGCGGATGCTGCATATCGCCGTCCATGGTAATGACCGCATCGCCCTTTGCATAATCCAAACCGCAGGTCAAGGCAACCTGATGACCGAAATTGCGGGCAAGCAAAATAGCCCGCACCCTTTTGTCAACCTGTGCCAGCTTGTCCAAAAGCAATGCCGTCTTATCGCTGGAGCCGTCATCAACAAACAGAAGTTCGAACGAATGGTCCGTTTGTTCCATATGCCGAACTACTTCCTGATAAAATACCCTTATATTATCCTGTTCGTTAAATACAGGAACAACAATAGAAATAAACGACATACCTATCTCCCCTTTCTATCCCTGTATAATCACGTGGCAAACATAAACGTTCGCTCCCTTCGGATTGCCAGGGTTACCGCTTCTAATTCCGGTAGTATAGCAGGCTAATCTGAAAAACCGATGAAAACCTGTCTTTTACGGCTTTCGATAAAAAAACCGGCCGGCCGTAAAAAACGGCCGGCCGGTTAATATTTTTAGTTGTTTCTCAAATCAGTTAGAAAAGAGAAGGTTATTAACTTAACCGGGCTACAGACCATACAATGCCAGGAGCAGAGCCCAAATTAATTGATATGGTTAAACCGTTTGCTTCATAGAAAAGTCCAATGACATCACCGGCATTTAACTGAACTTCTCCGGCCAAAGTCACTGTGCCGCTCCCCAGAATGGCTCTTAACGTTAATACTAAGGCAACATTTACATTTAATATCGGAAATAAGCCGGTAATTAAATCCGTAGTTGTCGGACTGGTTCTTCTGACTACAAAAGAAGGATTAATCCCTGAACCAAGTGAAATGCTTATGGCCGCCGTAGTGGAATAATTAATAGTTGCCTGAATTGAGTAGATTCCTGTAGCCGGGACAGTATAATTTCCTGTCGTTTCATTAAAATCCGCACTGTCAAAATAAGGTGCCGTCACAGTCCAACCGGTTAACTGAGTACTTGCAGCAGTCGAAAAACTAGGAAGAAAACCTGAGAAACTATCCGCAGCTATAAAGCTACCTGTAACACCGGTAGCTCCAGTCGCACCGGTTGTTCCCACATCGCCGGTGGCTCCTGTGGCTCCGGTAGCACCTGTATCGCCTGTGCTACCTGTTGCCCCCGTTGCTCCTGTGGCTCCGGTCGCACCCACATCACCGGTTGCTCCGGTAGCACCTGTATCACCTGTGGTACCTGTAACACCGGTCGCTCCTGTGGCTCCGGTAGCACCTGTATCACCTGTAGTACCTGTCGCTCCTGTGGCACCGGTCGCACCCGTTGCTCCTGTGGCACCGGTCGCTCCCACATCGCCGGTTGCTCCTGTTATACCGGTGACGCCGGTGGCTCCTGTTGCTCCTGTATCGCCTGTGCTACCTGTTGCCCCCGTTGCTCCTGTGGCGCCGGTCGCTCCTGTGGCTCCGGTAGCACCTATATCGCCTGGGGTACCTGTTACCCCCGTTGCTCCT